>JAOTUD010000230.1 GCA_029864065.1 Gammaproteobacteria bacterium
GGCGCCGCTGGTCATGAACAAGGAAATCCCGGGCTTCATCGCGACGCGCCTGCAGGAGGCCATCTGGCGCGAGGCGCTGCACATGGTCGCCAACGGCGAAGCCACGGTGGAACAGATCGACCAGGCGGTCGTCAACGGCCCGGGACCGCGCTGGGCCTTGATGGGGCCCTGTGAAATCTTTCACGTCGGCGGCGGCGAAGGCGGCATGGCCTACTGCCTCGATCAGTTCGGGCCGGCGTTGCAACTGCCGTGGACGCGGCTGGTCGCGCCGGAATTGACCGACGAGCTCAGGAACGCGATGGTCGACGGCTGCATCGAGATGACCCGGGGCCAGGATTTCGCGACATTGAGCCGCAAAATGAACGACGGGCTGGTCGAAATCGCGAAGTTGAAACGCAGACAGCAACAAAAGATAAATAAACGAGGAGAGACTTCCGCATGAATTACGACGTCATCATTACCTGCGCCGTCACCGGCGCCGGCGACACCACCAGCCGCAGTAAGCTGGTGCCGATTACGCCAAGGCAGATCGCCGACGCGGCGATCGAGGCGGCCGAGGCCGGGGCCGCGGTGGTCCACGTGCACGTGCGCGACCCGGAAACCGGCCAGGGATCGCGCGACCCGGCGCTGTTCAGGGAAACGGTCGACCTGATTCGCGCCAGCGCTACCGACGTTATCATCAACCTGACCGCCGGCATGGGCGGCGACTGGGTGCCGAGCGAGGACGAGCCGTCGCTGCCGGGCCCCGGAACCGACATGATCGGACCCGAGGAACGGCTCGCTCACGTCGCCGCGTGCAAACCCGATATTTGCAGCCTCGACTGCGGTACGATGAACTTCGGCGGTAACTATACCTATATCAACACCGCGCCATACCTGCGCACCATGGCGAAGATCGCCCAGGAACTCGGCGTCAAACCCGAACTGGAAGTCTTCGACCTCGGGCAGATTCGCCTCGCGCGCGACCTGATCCAGGACGGCCTGATCGACGCGCCGCCGATGTTTCAGCTGTGCCTCGGCATCCCCTGGGGTGCCGGCGCCGATACCGAAACCATGGCGGCGATGAAACAGGCGCTGCCTGCAGGGGCGATCTGGGCGGGATTCGGCATCTCGCGCATGCAAATGCCGATGGTGGCGCAGGCGGTGCTGCTAGGCGGAAACGTGCGCGTTGGCCTCGAGGACAATATCTACCTCGATCGCGGCGTGCTCGCCAGCAACGGCATGCTGGTCGAGCGAGCCGTCGAGATTATCGAGCGTCTCGGCGCCCGGGTAGTCCGCCCCGACGAGGCGCGCGCGCTGATCGGGTTGAAATAGACGGCTCTGTGAAGCAGTTCAAAGCCCCTCAAAAAGCGTTTGCTATTATCGAGTTTGCAACTATATCCCTATCATGAGCGTAACCAGCACACAATTCGCGATCGGCCAGGTGGTCAGGCACCGTCTCTACGAGTTCCGCGGCGTCATCGTCGATGTCGACCCGGAGTTCTGTAACACCGAGGAATGGTGGCTCGCAATCCCGGAGTCGGTGCGCCCGCGCAAGGACCAGCCGTTTTACCACCTGCTCGCCGAAAACGAAACCACGGCCTACGAGGCCTACGTATCGGAACAGAACCTGCTGGTCGACGATACCGGCGAACCCGTCAATCATCCGCAGGTGGCCGAGGTTTTCGGCGAGTTCCTGGGTCACCGTTACGCCCTGCCTGACAGCTACCGCAACTAATCCATCGCGATAACATTCCCTGCCTCAATGGCCGCGTTTGCGCCGGGCTAGCTTGCCTGACCCCGAAGCATCGAAGCACCCTGGCGGATGCTCGGCGCGCGCGTATCGAGTCCCAGCGAACGCTTGAGCACGACCCAGAGTACCTCGAGGTTGGTGTGGATAATGCCCGGATCGGGTTCGGGCAGCCGTTCGCGCAACTGGCGATTCAATTCCGGCAGCGCAAAAAACGGCACCCCCGAATGGGCATGGTGCTCGATATGGTAGTTCATGTTGAGATACAGGAATTCGCCGAGCGGGTTGGTGCGCACCGACCGGGTCGATTGTTTCAGGTCGTAAACATCGACGTCGGATTCGGCGTGCTGGATCAGGGTTACGGCGATCATCAACGGCCCGCCGACCAGCCGCGGGATAACGATATACCACCACACCCAGTGCGCTGCGAAGATCCACGCGGCGAGGCCACCGCCGATATAGATCAGCAGGAACGCCCTCGCGTTCCATTTCAGGCGCGGCAATTCGTTAGCGGGCGTGTAGCGGCGCACCTCGTCGCTGAAACGACCCATCGCGTTACGGAAAAGCAACGGAAACTCGTACAGGTACTGGCCCAGCCCGCTCACCTCCCTGAGCCACACCGGGAAGGTATATGCGTTGGCGAAAACCATCTGGCCGTCGAGCCTGTCGATCGAGGTATAGGTGTGGTGGGTGGCGTGCGCGTAACGCCGGTGCAACGGCTCCTCGATGTAGACCAGCGAAGACAACCAGAACATCAGTTCGTTCAGCCAGCGCATGCGGAACGCGGTGCCGTGGGCGCATTCGTGCGACAGCGAATACGTCGGCAGCACCAGCGCGAATCCGTACCAGATCATCGCCGGCACGACCCACAGGCTGCCGAAAGACAGGTGCAGCGCGTAGCCCGAAACGACCATCAACAGCAACCATTTGGCTAACCAGATCAAACCGGGCCGGTCGCTGCGACGCATCAGCGCTTTGAGCGTATTGCGCTCGACTTCGAGACCGGACGATTCTGCGTTGGTGCGGGGAACCTGTTCCATAACCCTGTTTAATATTCAGCCTTTAATTCGCCGACGGGTTGAAAATCGAATGATAATTATCGCCCGCAAATAAAAAAAGGGGTAGTAAAACTACCCCTTTTCGATACAGCCGTTAACGCTTTACCTGCCTAGGCGAACCACCAGCGCTCGGCGTTCTTGGCGCCGTCGAGCTCCCAGTTGGCGCCGATAACCGCGGGCACGTGCAGGCGCTCGTGGTAAGCCATGACGTCACTGGTGAACAGCGGCAGGCACAGTCCGCCGTCGTCGTGCACGATTTGCTGCATTTCGACGTAGAGGATGCGGCGCTTGGCCGGATCGAGTTCGGCGCGCGCCAGTACCAGCAGCCTGTTGAACTTGTCGTTCTTCCAGAAGGTATCGTTCCAGCTCGCGTCCGCCGCGTAGATCTGCGAAAAGATCCAGTCCTCGGTGGCGCGGCCGCTCCAGTAGCAGGCGGAGAACGCCTTTTTCATCCACACGTTGCTCCAGTAACCGTCGTTCGGTTCGCGCACCACGTTGATGTTGATGCCCGCCGCGCGCGCCGTATCGGACATCAACTGGCCCGCGTCGACCGCTCCGCCGAAACCGGTGTCGGCCGCGTGGAAAGAGATATCGAGCTTGCTCAGGCCAGCCCGCTTGAGAAGGAAGCGGGCCTTGTCCGGATCGTAGCCGCGTTGCGGCAATTCCTTCGTGGTGGCGCGGTAGATATTTGCCGGGCCGATAGGATTATCGTTACCCAGCTGACCGTAGCCGTGGACGATTTTCTTGAGCCATTGCTCGCGGTCGACGATATGCTTGACCGCGTTGCGCACGTCTTTATTGTCGAACGGCGCCATATCGGTGCGCATCGGCAGCGTGATCTGCTTGTTGCCGGTGGTCGCCTCGATCTTGATTCCCGGGATTCGCTTCATCAGATGCGCGGTCGCGGTCGGCACATTGTTCATGCAGTCCAGCGCCCCGGTCTGCAGCGCCTGGCTGCGCGCGGTCGGGTCGCCGATCTGGTTGATTTCGATCTCGTCGAAATGTGCGAAACCGGATTTCCAGTAGTTGGGATTGCGCGTCGTAAACGAGCGCACGCCGGCGTCGTGATCCTTCAGAATATAACCGCCGGTGCCGATGCCGGACTGCCAGTCGATGCTGCCGTCGCTGTTGGCCGGGCAGATATTCATATGGTAGTCGGTCAGCAGGAAGGGAAAGTCGGCGTTGCCGCCACTGAGCGCGATGGTTACCGCGTGCTTACCGTCGGCCTTGACGCTAACCACGCCGCTCATGATGCCCTTGGCGGCCGACTTGGTATTCTCGCCGAGGTGATGGTTGATCGACGCGACCACGTCTTCCGAGGTCAGGCTCCTGCCGTTGTGAAACTCGATGCCCTTGCGGAGATTGAAATGCCAGGTCTTGGCGTCGGGGCTCGCCTCCCAGCTTTCCGCCAGTTCAGGAGTCAACTTTCCGTTCGCGGCAACTTCGGTCAGGCCGTTGCGTAACTGCCCGAATTGCAGGTGTATCATGTACAGGTCGAGAATCTGGCCCGGATCGAGCGTATCGGTGGTCGCGCCGCCGGTCAGGCCAACACGCAGGCGCCCGCCTTTCTTCGGCGTTGCGGCCTCTACCTTGTTCAGGATCGCCGACGCCGCGGTCAGCGAAACGCCCATCGCCAGCGCACCGGCTATGAAGCTGCGTCGCGACAGCTTTCCCGACTCGAACGACTGCTGGATATCCTTGATCTTGTCGGCGACTTCGAGGTCGCTAACCTTTTGCGACAGATCGATTTTCTTGGTGTCTTTGGACTTCACTTCGTACTCCTCCTCTGCGGGATTTTTTTGCTTTCGATCAGGCCGGGTGGCCTGCAGACCGGCCAAGCATATCTCAATACGGCGAACCGGCGCAAATAATGCTAACAGCAGGGTTTTCGGCCGATTCCAGCGCCTCTTCGAGTGGATATGGCGCGCGTTCAGGCGCTCGCGGCCGCGGCGAAGCCGAGCTGCTTGTCGACGATATTGGCAAGCGGCGCGCCGGCCAGGTAGCGTTTCCAGTTATCGATAAACTGGCGCGCGATTGCGGCCTCGAAGCCAACGTAGTCGCCGGAAATGTGCGGCGACACGATACAGTTCGGCGCATGCCAGAACGGGCTCTCCGCCGGCAGGGGCTCTTCGACAAACACGTCGAGCGCGGCGCCGGCGATCTGTCCATCCTTAAGCGCCTCGAGCAGGTCGTCCTCGACGACGAGCGCGCCGCGGCCGATGTTGATGAAGCGCGCGTGGCTGCCCATCGCGGCAAACTCGGCGGCGCCGAACAGGTTACGGGTATCTTGCGTCAACGGCGTAATCAGGACGACGTAATCGGCCTTTGGCAGCTGCGTATGCAGTTCGTCGATCGCATGAATCTGACTGAAATCCGGGGCGCCGTCGCGTGCGCTGCGGCCGATGGCGTCGACCTGCATGCCCGCCGCCTGCAGCAACCGACCCACCGCGCGGCCGATCGAACCCACACCGACCACCAGCGCCCGTTTGCCGGCAATGGTTTCGGACAGGCGGTAATTCCACTCGGCCTTTGCCTGGAATTCGAGGGTTTGCGGGAACTGCTTGGCAAAGCAGAGAATGGCGCCAAGCGTCCACTCCGCCATCGGCTGGTCGAAAACGCCGCGCGCGTTGGTCAGTTCGATATCGCTATCCACCAGTTCGGGAAACATCGCGGCATCGACGCCGGCGCCGCCCCAGTGGATCCAGCACAGGTCGCGCGCGCTGTCCCAGGCGGCGCGCAGGTTGTCGGCGCGAAAATTCCAGCCGAGCAGAACCTCGGCGCCCGGCAGCGCAGCGCGTAACTCGTCCGCCGTTGTCGCGAAACGAATTTCAGCCCGATCGCT
>JAOTUD010000231.1 GCA_029864065.1 Gammaproteobacteria bacterium
ATAAGCTCCTGCAGCAGCGAAGGGTCCTTGGTAATCTGTTCCAATTTTTCGTTGCGCAGTCGATAGCAGCGTGAATCGCCGATGTGCGCGAGTGAAAAAGAATTGTTATAAAACTGCAGCACCACGATCGTGGTTCCCATTCCCTTGTGCTCGGGGTTGGCTTCCGCAGTCGTGTATACCAGTTCGTTAGCGGCAACGACCGCGTCCTGGATACAGATAGACTCCATCGAGAAACCGCTGGTTTCGTCCACCTGGCCGGCCGGAATTTCCGGCAGCCGCTGCTGCAGCTGCTCAATAATGGTATCGACCGTCATGCTGCTGGCAATCTCGCCGCCCCGGTGTCCTCCCATACCGTCAGCCAGCACGACCAGACCCAGGGCGCTATCGAAACCTATCGCATCTTCGTTTTTACTGCGCACTCTCCCGGTATCAGTCAAGCCCTTTATCGTTATCTTGTTTTGCAGGTTCATTTAACAGCCAGGGCCTAGGTCTTCAGAAACACTTTTAGAGCGCTGGCAAATTCAGCTCCTGTTTGATAACGCTGATCCACGTCTTTGGTCAAGGCCTTGTCGATTACCGCGGCCAGCGCCTCGGGGATTTCGGCACGTATCGACCTGACATCGGCGGCTTCCTCGTTGGTGATCTTGAACATCAGGCTGGCCATCGAATCTGCCTTGAACGGTAACGACCCCGAGATCATCTGGTAGAGCATCACGCCAAGCGAAAACAGGTCCGAGCGGCCATCAACCTTCTTGCCGGCCAGTTGTTCGGGTGACATGTAGGAAGGGGTGCCAAGCACCATTCCGGTTTTCGTCTTGCTCGAGTCGGTGATGCGCGCAATGCCGAAGTCGGTGATCTTTATCGTGTCCGACTCGGGTTCGTACATGATGTTTGCGGGCTTTATGTCGCGGTGAACCACGTTTTGTTTATGGGCGAAATCGAGCCCCTCCGCCGCGCGGGCCACGATGCTGATAACTCTGCGCACATCCAGCAGATTATCCGGCTTGCAGTATCTTGCGAGATCATGCCCCTTCAGAAACTCCATTGCGATATAGGCGAGATCGTGCTCTTCGCCCGCGTCGTAGATGGTAACGATGTAGGGATGATTCAGCCGGCCAGCAGTCTCCGCTTCGCGAAAGAATCGCTCCTTGACCTCGTCGAGTTCATCTTCATCGAATTCCTGGGCCAGCGCCATGGTTTTAATCGCGACGACCCGGCTGATCTTGGGATCCTTGCCGAGATAGACGATACCCATGGCGCCTTTACCCAGCTCTTTTTCAACCTCGTAACGGCCCAGCATCGGTTTTTCGATCCCGGCCTGGTCCAGCATCAGGGTGCCCCCGGCATGACCACCGCTGCCTCCGAGCATGACCGTTTCTTCCATTTTCTGCGCCCGGCTCATCCTCGTTTCGATATCGCGGAAACTCTTGTCGTGCCTGGCCATGTACTGGTAAACCGAGGTCGCCTTGTTGAACTGCCGCTTGCGTTCGAAATCCAGCGCCAGGTTGTACATCGCCTCGAGCACTTGCTCGTCGACCGGGCTGCATTTACGGAACTTCTCGAAAGCCATATCGAGTTGTCCCTGGGTTTGAAAAGCGATGCCGAGCATGCGATTGCTCTCGGCGGACTCCACGTCGGAACGCGCTTTACCGCGCTCGGTGACGAGGAAGCGCTTGGTCGTCATCAGCAGGTAGCCAATGACCAGCAGCGCCCCGGGCGTCATCAGCTGGATCCACATCGTACTGCCGGTCATCAGTATGTAATGAGTCGCCACCAGCGCCAACGCGAACATCAGCGAGACTACGAAAGCGACGCCAGCCTTGAGGCGCGGCAACAGTAGCATCAGGTACAACGCAACCAGCAAAAACATCCCCATGCGCGCCCAGATACCCCATTCGGGTTCGATGAAAAAATCTTCGTTGAGAATGCTCGACACCGAGTGCGCCAGCGTCAATACCGGCGCCATGGAGGGGTTGATCGGCGTTACCTGAGGCGTACCGACGCCGGTGGCGGTGGGCCCGATCAGGACAATTTTATCCTTGTATTTCTCGATCGGTATCTTGCCGGTAAACACGTCGTAGTAGGAATCGACCTGGAAAGCAGGGAAGCCCTGGATATCCGAGTAAAAGAAGGTGTTCATCTGCAATTGCGAATCGGTCTTGATCGTCAGCGAACCGAGTTCGACGCTTTCGGCGAGATTTACCCGTATATCGTCGGTACTCAGGTTCAGGCTGCGGGCGGCGATCTGCAGCGATATCGACGGGTAATAGCGATCGTAGTGCAGCAACACCAGGGGCTCGGAGCGAACGCCGCCATCGATATCGGGCAGCGAGTTCAGATGGCCAATCGCCGCGGCGTACTGGCCTATTTCCGGAATAGGCGACAGGGCGTCGACCGTCGGTATCGGGTAAAGTCCGCTTGCCTGCGCCGAGATTCGATCACGTATCTGGTTGATCGAGTTCTTAAGAACATAGGGGGGTAGTTCCTTGTCGGGCTTTCCCCGCGGCGTACCCAGGTAGAAAACCATCGCCAGCACCACGTTGTTCGCTTTTTCGAGGCTCGCGGCGAGCTTGGCGTCCGTGTTCAGAGCCTGCTCTGCCTCGAACAGGCTGGATTTAAGGGTTTCGATATCCCGGCTCAGGCGGGTGTTCATACTGGACTGGAGATAAAATCGCAGGATTTCTGCCACCGCCCTGTTTTTGCCTTCTATTTCCAGCATCGCACCGAGCGCGTCGATGTCTGCAGGCACATCGTTGAAGCTCGCATTGGAGAAAAACTCGATCAGTTCGCGGATATACAGTGTGCCTGGATCGACCTGCGGTTCCAGAAAAAAGACAGTCTGGCCGATGACCTTTGCGCCGCCATCGGCAAGACGGTTGATTAGCTCGGCATGTAAATCGCGCGGCCAGGGCCAGCGGCCGATGTTATTGATGCTCTGGTCGTCGATTGCGATGACGGATATTTTCTCTGACGGCAGGAGGTCGGTAGATCTGACGCCCCAATCGTAGAAAGTTCTTTCGAGGCTTTGAAAAGGGGCCGTACCCGAAAAAACGACGACCACGATCGTGATCAGTAGCCCTGCGAACCAGTCGCTACTCCAAAAACGGGTTTTCATACCGTCTCCATATATAATTTATTATTAGCGCCCAGTGTTTATAGCGGTGAATCAGAGGGCTTTGACCGGACATTAATGAATTCCGATTCGTATAATATTCAATAGTCTATCCGATCACCATGAACTGGTTAACAGCTTGAATCCTCCCCCCCCAGCCAATTGTATCGCAAAGCTTCCAAACTATAAGGATGTATGCCTGTTTTTACCAGTGCTAAGGTTTAATTATTTGCCGCGATACGAGATTTGAAAAGCCCTGCAATTACCCTAGAATAAGGCCTCTCCGGATATTTCGGAATCGCATTCCGACAGAGGCCAGGTTTAAGTTTATGTCTGAATTGCTCGACAGAATCGAACGACTGAACGAAATAGGAATCGCCCTGTCCGCCGAGAGTGATACGCCCAAGCTGCTCGAGTTGATCATGATGGGCGCCAAGGCCCTGACTCATGCGGACGGCGGTTCGCTGTACTTTCTAAAACACGGCGAACTCAGTTTCGAAATCATTTCAAACGATTCACTCGGCATCGAGATGGGTGGAACTACTGGCAATGAAATCACTTTTCCAAACATTCCCCTGGTCGTAGACGGGAAGGAAAATCACGCCAACGTCGTCACCCATTGCGTTCTGTCTGGCGAGACCGTCAACATTGCGGACGCCTATAACGAGGATGGATTCGACTTTACCGGCACGCGGGAGTTCGATAGCACTACCGGATACCGGACCCAATCGATGCTGACCTTCCCCCTCAAGGATCATGAACATGAAATCATCGGTGTGCTGCAGCTGATAAATGCCAGGGACTTCGCGAGCGGTGAAGTTATTGCATTTAGCGAAATCGAACAGCAGCTGGCGGAGTCGCTGGCCTCCCAGGCGGCGGTCGCGTTGACCCAGCGCCGGCTGATATCGGAGCTGCAGGATTTATTCGAGTCCTTCATACGAATGATAGCGTCGGCGATCGATGACAAGTCGCCTTACACGGGAGGTCACTGTCGCCGTATCCCCGTGCTGACGATGATGCTTGCCGAGGCGGCGCACTGCGCCGAAGAGGGTCCGTTGCGGGATTTCGAGATATCCGACCAGGACCGTTACGAACTCGAAACCGCGGCCTGGCTACATGACTGCGGCAAGGTGGTTACCCCGGAGTATGTTATGGACAAGGCCACCAAGCTGGAAACGATTTACGATCGCATCAATGTGCTGGAGACGCGTTTCGAGGTGATGCGGCGCGATGCTGAAATCGGCTACCTGCGAGCGTTGGTGAACGACGCCGAGACTACATCGAAGGCGGAGGTTTTAAGAGACGAATTCGAGCAAACATGTGCGGCTTACAAGGATGATTTCGAGTTTTTGCGCAACGCCAACATGGGCGGCGAGTTTATGAGCGACGCTGATATCGAGCGCGTGCGTAAACTGGCAAGGCTCGAATGGATCGATGCGGGCGGCAAGCGCAGGCCGTTGTTGACCGATGACGAAGTCATGAATCTGAGCATCAAGCGCGGCACGCTTAACGACAATGAAAGAGAGGTGATCAATAGCCATATCGTCGCGACGATCAAGATGCTGGAATCCCTGCCTTTTCCCAAGAACCTGCAGAACGTGCCCGAGTATGCGGGCGGCCATCACGAAAAGATGGATGGCACCGGATACCCACGGGGGTTGCGCCGGGAAGACATGTCGGTGCAGGCGCGCATCATGGCGATCGCTGACATCTTCGAGGCGCTTACCGCAAGCGATCGCCCCTACAAGCGGGGCAAGAAATTATCGGAATGCCTGAAGATCATGGGATTCATGAAGAAAGATAATCACATCGACCCGGATATATTCGATATTTTCATCAAGGAACGCGTTTACCTCGATTACGCGGAAGAATTCCTCGATCCCGATCAGATAGATGAAATCGACGAAAGCCAGATACCCGGTTATGCCGGCTGAGTCCGGAGCGGAACGGTGTTATTGATTAATCAGGCCGTTTCGAGATCGTCGGGCTCGGCAGTGTCGACGCCATCCCTGAGGACATAGGTCTCGATATCTTTTTCGTTCAGCAGGAAGGAAGCGGCCGAGCTGCGTCGTCCCGTGTCACAGTAAACGACGTATTTCTTACCGGTATCGAGTGAATTGGCTTTCATGCGCAGAAATATCAGCGGTATGTTGATGCTGCCCTTGATGTGTTTGGCCTTGTGCTCGGTCGGTAAGCGCACGTCGAACCAGACCGCGCCCTGCTCCACCAGCTGCTTGCCTTCGTCGTAATCGACCCAGTTGAGTAGCGGTTCGTTCAACAGGGAGTTGAAGTCTTCCTTGTTGAGGCGCATCAGATGGCCGTCGGTAAGCATCGTGATCGTCGCGTTACGCTTGCTGTCGGAAATCAGGGCTTCTTCACCGAAGCTGTCGCCAACCGAAAGGGTGGCCAGTTTCACGCCGTTTGGATTGGCCGGCGTCGATCGGGTAACCAGGCAGCGACCCTCTTTGATGATGTAGAAATAATCGCCCTCGTCGTCCT
>JAOTUD010000232.1 GCA_029864065.1 Gammaproteobacteria bacterium
GATTATCCCGGCTATACTCATCGGCAAGCACCGTAACCAGCCATTCAGCCATGCAAAACGCCGTCCGCAACACCACGGCACAGTCGTTAGTCGAGAACGTCATGCAGTTGGTCTCCCTGCCGGAGATATACCTGCGGCTGCAGCAGGTCATCGACGATCCGCTGCACACCCGTGAGCAGTTTGCCGAAATCATCGCCTGTGACCCATCCCTGAGCGCACGCGTGCTAAGAATCGCCAACAGCAGTTACTATGGCTTCCCGCGCCAGATCGAAACCGTCAACGAGGCAGTCGGTATCATCGGCGAGCTGGATATCCGCAACCTCGTGCTGGCGACCACCGTGGCAGGTTCGATGAACGCATTAAGTCACCAGGGCGTCGATATCGGCGAATTCTGGCTGCACAGCCTGCGTTGCGGCGTGATCGGACGACAGCTCGCGCGCAAGACCGGTATCTTCAATCCAGATGTCATGTTTCTCGCCGGGATCCTGCACGATATCGGGATTCTCGTCATATACCAGCAGGATGCCGCCCTGGCGGGCGCGATAGCGTGCCAGATAGACGAAAAGCACCAGTTTCGCGACCAGGCCGAGCGCGAGCTGCTGGGCTTCGATCACGCCGAGGTCGGCGCGTTGCTGATCGAAGCCTGGGGTTTACCGGCGGAGCTCGCGGAACTGGCGCGCTGCCATCACCAGTACCAGCTGGCGCAGCAAAACCGCGCGGCGGCGCTGATGCTGGCGCTTGCCAACCGTTTGGCCGGAGATGCCTTGGCAGAGGCCGCCGACTCCGACCCCATGTTGGCATCGATGATCGAGCAGCTCGAAATCGGCAGCGCCGCGCTGGCGCTTATCGTCGAGCACAGCGAGCAACAATGCGCCGAGATTAAAAATATTATCTTAGGATAACCGGCAACGGGCCGATACAGCGCCTACGACCCAGTTTTAATGGAAAAAACCGGCGTAGCCGTATGCGCAACCAGCCTGAATACAATGTCTTGCTTGTCGAGGATGATCCCAGGCACGCCGAACTGATCAATCGTGCCTTCGCAACCGAGACACATTGCCGCTTGACGATAACCGTCACCCTCGAGCAGGCCAGGTCGCTGATCGGCAACCAGAGCCCCGACCTGATCATCACCGATGTCAGGCTGCCCGACGGCAACGGCACCGAGTTGCTGGACTATGTCCCCGATTGTCCAACTATCGTCATGACCGGTTACAACGACGAGAACTCTGCGGTCAGCGCGATGAAATCGGGTGCCGCCGATTATATCGTCAAGACACAGGAGACCATGGCGTCGCTGCCGCGCACCGCGAGCCGGGTGATACGCGAATGGCGTCTCGTCATCGACCAGAAGCTCGCGCGCGAGCGTCAGCAACGCCTTACCGCGATTCTCGAAGCGACCCCGGACCTGATCTGTATCGCCAACCTCGACGGTTTCGTGAGCTATATCAACCAGGCGGGGCGCAAGCTGCTCGGCATTGGCGAAGACGAGGATATCAAACGCATCCGGCTGGCCGATTTTCATCTACCGGCAGATGGCCGGAAAATTCTCGGCGAAGGCATCCCGCAAGCGATCGCCGAGGGCATGTGGACCGATGAAACCACGTTCGTGTCGCTCGCCGGCGACAGGATTCTGACGTCGCAGGTGCTGATCTCTCATCGCAACGTTCACGGCGAAATCGAGTTCTTTTCCACCATCGCGCGCGATATCCGCCACCTGCGCGCGGCCGAGGAGCGTATCGAGTATCTTGCCTACTACGATACGCTGACCGGGCTGCCCAATCGCAACGAACTCGTCAAGCGGCTCGACATCGAGATTGCGCGCGTCAGGCGTAACCGGAGCCACAGTGCGCTGCTGTTCATCGATCTCGATAATTTCAAGTACATCAACGACTCGATGGGGCATCCGGCGGGAGACCTGGTGCTGCAGGAAATGGCGCAGCGCCTGCAGGCGCACCTGCGCGGCGGCGATACCGTCGCGCGGCTGGGCGGAGACGAGTTCATCGTGATCCTGGCGGACCTGAGCCGGGATGGCATGGAAGCGATAACGCAGGCGCGCGAGATCGCCAACAAAATCCGCGATACCATCGCGATGGAATGCCGAATTCACGCAACCGAGCTGCAGGTGACCGCGAGCATCGGCATCTCGATGATCACCCGCGACGATACCAGCGGCCATGACCTGCTGCGTTTCGCAGATACCGCGATGTACCAGGCCAAGCGCGAGGGCCGCAACCGGCTCGAGTTCTTTACCGAGCGCATGGGCAGCGACGTGACGCGCCAGCTGGAACTCGAAAACCAGCTGCGCCGCGCGCTGCGCGAAGACCAGTTCCGCCTGTTCTACCAGCCCCTGGTCGACGATACGCGGCAGGTCATCGGCGTCGAGGCCCTGATTCGCTGGCAGCACCCCGAACTCGGTGTCATCGCGCCCGCCGAATTTCTCGACGTGCTCGAATCCTCGGGCCAGATTGTCGAGGTCGGCGACTGGGTGATCGAAACCGCGCTCAAGCAAATGACGCTATGGGCCAGCGATGGCCTCGTCGGCGACGACTTCCTGCTTTGCATCAACATCAGCCCGCGTCAGTTCCGCGACCCGCAGTTCGCGGAAAACATCAACTGCCAGCTGGAGCGCATCAATGTTCCGGCGCGGAATATCGTCATGGAAGTCACCGAGCATAACCTCATCCACAATATCGACGATGCAATCCAGCGCATGCAGGAACTGATCGGTCGCGGTATCCGTTTTTCGCTCGACGATTTCGGCACCGGCTACTCGTCGCTCGCGCATCTGAAAAACCTGCCGGTAAAACATATCAAGATCGACCGCAGCTTTGTAAAGGACATCTGCAGCGATGGCGGCGACCTCGCAATGGTCGCTTCGATCCTGGCCCTGTCCGGGCATCTGGGCCTGCAGGTCGTCGCCGAGGGCGTCGAGGAGCCCGCGCAATTCGAAATGCTGCGGCGCCTCGGTTGCCGCTATTTCCAGGGCTATTATTTCAGCAAGCCGTTGTCCTTCGAAGATATGGACGCTTACCTGGCCGGCGCCAGGCAAGCAATCTGAAACCTGGGGGGATCCGCCGCGGGTTCAGCCTTGCCGGTAAAGCACTTCGATCGCGGGCGCGGCATTGCCGAGATAAGCCCGGTATAGTCGCCGTGTCTTGTGTTCCGACGCGATCGATCCCTGCGCCACCAGTTCTACCGCCGCGTTGAAATTGCATCGTTTCTTGATCGTCGACCCGATCTCCTCGACCAGTTTGGCGTAGCGGCTCGCATCGGTGGATGCGGCTACCTCGATGCAGACACGGGGCCGGTAATCGATCGGCGGCGGGGCCGCGAGCTCGACGAAGAACTCCGCACTGATCGAAGGCCGGTGCTCGAGTAGCGCCGCCTGGATGCCGAGGGGGAACACGTTGACGCCCCTGACGATGAACATGTCGTCGCTGCGCCCCAGCGTGTGCAGCCGGAAACTGCTGCGGCCGCAGTCGCAGGGCTCCGTATATATGCGCACGATGTCGTGGCTGCGCAGCCGCATCAGCGGGCAGGCCTCGCGCCGCAGCGATGTGAATACCAGTTCGCCTTCGCTGTCGTTGTCGAAGGTTTTAACCTCGCCGCTGGCGGGGTCGATCAGCTCCACCGCGACCAGCCCGGCGCCGCAGTAATGGTGCCCGTTACGATGTTCGCACTCGCCGCTCTGCACGCCGAGTTCGGCGGTGCCGTACATGTCCATCGCGCGCATGCCCCAGGCCTGTTCGATCTTGTCGCGATAAGCGGGAACCTGCAGCCCCGCCTCGCCGGAAAAATAGCCCCGGGTTACGTTCAGGCTGCGCAGGTCGATATTCAGGGTCCCCGCGATGTCGGCCAGCCTGACCGCGTAGGACGGCGTCATGAACATCGAGTAGCCCTCGTCGCGCGCGGGGAATCGCGCCAGCATTTCCAGCAGGCGCTCGCTATTGCCGATGCCATAGGGCAGGATGCCGGCGCCGAGGGTCTCGAAGGCGCCGTGATCCATGATACCGCCGGCATACATCGAGTAATTGAGACAACTGATGACCAGGTCTCGCGACCGGCAGCCCATCGTCCACAGCGCACGCGCGCCCATTTCGTTGTAGGCATCGATGTCGTTGCGGCTCCAGCCGAGCCGTGTCGGTTCTCCGGTAGATCCGCCGGTACAGGTCATACGTATGATATCTTCGAAGGCGGCGCACTGGTTCGGGCCGAACAGGTCTCCCTGCCGCTGGGCCTCGGCGATATCGGCCTTCTCGGTAAACGGCAGCGACGCCAGCGCGGCATGCGAATCGATGCCGCCGGGATCGATGCCGGCGCGGTCGTACTTGTCTCGATAGTAGGAACTGTGCTGGTATACGTAGCGGACCTGCGCGGCGATGAGCGGTGCCTCGAGTTCGCAAACCTGTTCGCGGCTCAGCGTTTCGACGGCTTCGTTCCAGTATTTACGCGGCATGATTTAATCCGGTTGATTCCGGGCAATGGTAACCAAATGGCACTGCCGAAGCAGCAAAAACAGAATTTCGCCCTGGCGATGCTCGCGCTTTGCGGCCTCGCGGCCGGCTGCGGCGCATCGACGGGGGTCGTGTTCGACCCGAGCAAGGCGCACCATGGCGATGGCGAATTCGTCAGCGCCAAGCGGGGCTCGTTTTTCGGCCATTTCTTGATGCGCCTGCGCGAGGACGACCCGCCGCCGCGCGACCCCGCGGAGATCGCGTCGATTGTCGGCAGCGCCGACCTGGATTTGATCCGCTCCTACGCGGAGCAACCGCGCGTGACCTGGATCGGGCACGCCACCGCGCTGGTGCAGTTCCGCGGCATCAATTTCCTGACCGACCCGCACCTGACGCAGTACCCGTTTTACTACGAAATGTTTGTCGAGCCCCGCTACACCCAGCCGGCGCTCGACTTCGAGCAGATGCCGGCCATCGATTTCGTCGTCATCTCGCACAACCATTACGACTCGCTCGACCACCGCACCGTCGACAGGTTTGGCGATACGGTGCTGTGGTACGTGCCGCTCGGGCTCAAGGCCTGGTTCCTGGACCGCGGCATATCCGCCGACCGCGTGGTCGAACTCGACTGGTGGGAAAGCCACCGCTATAACGACGAGGTCGGCATAACCTTCACCCCGGCGCAACACTGGTCGAAGCGCACACCCTGGGACACCAACGAGAGCCTGTGGGGCGGATGGGCGGTCGACATCGCCGGCTTCAACAGCTGGTTCGCCGGCGACACCGGCTACAACGATCGCTATTTCCGCGAAATCGGCGAGCGCCTCGGGCCCTTCCGCCTGGCGATGATCCCAATCGGCGCCTACGCGCCGCGCTACTTCATGGGTAGCGCGCACGTCGACCCGGCGCAGGCGGTCGACGTCCATCTCGAGGTCAGGGCGCAGCAATCGCTGCCAATTCACTGGGGCACCTTCCAGTTGACCATCGAGCCGATCCTCGAGCCCGCGCAACGGCTCACCGAAGAAATGCAGCGCCGCGGCCTGCCGCTCGAGCAATTCCGTCCCGCCAGGATCGGCGACACCCTGATCCTCGACTAATCCCGTAATTCCGGCGACACAATACATAATTCCCCGT
>JAOTUD010000233.1 GCA_029864065.1 Gammaproteobacteria bacterium
TGTGCTCTATAAGCTTTTTCTTCAGTGACAAGTTCACTATTACATTCAAAGGAAAAACAAACGACTTTCTTTCTGTTTGTTTTCACCAGGTCTGTCTTAATATCTACCAACAGCGTTGCCTCTCTCACCCGGGATAAGTCAACATTGTCCTTTGTGCTCTCGTGTTGAAGCCAAGCCTGAATTTCTTTTGCGATATGGAGATCTAAGGATCCCGCGGTGCTATGTGAAGCAGTTCCCGTTAGTAAATTCAAATTTAGTATCCCGTCGGGAAGACCCGCTAAAGTTTCGAGATCTGTATGCATTCTCCAGCCCATAAACATTCGGCACGCAACATCAGCATAATGTTTAATTCGCTTTCGTTGCATAGCTGGTTTATGGCACCCTAACGGTTCGCATCAGCGGCCAAATGCGCGCGTAGCGGGCATGCTTGTCCGTCTGCATGCGCTTGTTAGGCGTCGCCCGAGTCCGGTTTCTACCTAGCTCCAAAAACATCCGGCGCCGCCAAATTCTTCATGCGAAATTTCTACATCCGAAGGACGCAGGCCATCAATCATTCGAGCATTGATGCCCATTACCGTATATTTCTCATTCAAGGGCAACCAATGCGTCGTGCAGCCACAGACTTTGCAACGATGGAATTCGAGGGTTTTATCACCCCAAGAATACGTGGATGTGGCTCCTTCAGCATAGATAAGCGAAACTTCTTCCAGGGCACGATAGACCCAAAGGGCACCAAGCCTTCTGCAGATTGAACAGTTGCACTCGGCGACCTTCTCGGGCGCACCGGAAAACTCAATGACAACTGCGCCACAGTGGCATATCGCTTTGGAGGTCAATTTGGACTGGTCACATTTCGTCATCGAGGTCATCAAGACGCCTAACGTCTCGCATCAGCGGCCGACGAAAGCGCGTAGCGCTTGAGGAGGTCCGGCTGCATGCGCTTGTTATGTGACTTTTGCTCAATGCTTTTCTTTGGATTCATGCTGAGTCTTCGTCACATCTCTCTTTTGGCAAGTCGTCGAAAGGCTGATACCAGGGAATTTGGCTTTCAACACAAATGTGTCTAACGGGAACTGCGTGCTCCGGATGGTCAAGTGTCCCGACAGCAACGTTCGTCCATTCTGGGTGATCTGGGCACTTCCAGATCACTCTTGAGCCACAAGTCTTGCAAAAGTAACTAAAGCCAAACGAAGAGGTTTGAAACATTGAGACTCCATCTTCGTTGTACGTTAACGATTCTGGATTCACGAATACGCCCACATGGGCGGGAGTGCCAGTTCTTTTCTGGCATCCTTTACAGTGGCAGAAGTACGCTTCCTTCGAATTCGCTTCTGCCTCGTAACGAATTGCTCCGCAAAAACATCCGCCTGTTACCGATTCGAAACGTGCTGACATTTTGTCTCCCCTTAGTTTGGAAGCGGATGCTCATTTTACACGATAGAGTTTAGGGATACCTCAAGTCACATAACGCCTCGCATCAGCGGCGTGGCCGTAGGCCACGTCCGACTGCATGCGCTTGTTATGTGGCGCTTGATTCATTTCGAACTCTCTTTTAGCCGATGTCTTAGCCTTCTTATTTCTTCAATTAAACAGGGCACATCCTGGCGTGCACTAGCTATAAAATCTTGATCCTCAACTGTAGCGCCTATCAATTCAATATCCGGGCTGTCTGGATCATCTCCTCCGGTTTGGATGATATCGCTTCCACTCTCGTGATCTCGACCTTCGACAAATGATTTCCATGGTCCTTTCGTGGCAGCAGCACACCGTTTTTCTATTAATTGAATTTCTTCTTCAGTCATCTCTAATTACCGATTTGCTTCAAGCCACATAACAGCTCATTTAGAAGGCCTTCGGCCTTCTAATATATATTAGCGGGCAGGCCTTTTTAATTTTAGCGGAATTTGTTGGTGTTGTAGGTGCTTGGTTTCCCACATGAAAATTTGGCACGGAAAAAACGGGTCTTGTTAGAGTGGAACAGGTCATCTTAACGTTTTGATTTGTCGCGTTATGCTGGTAGGATTGGGACTCAGTGTAAACGAAAGGATTCGTGATCATGAGCAGGCATACCTCCCCTTTTATTGATTCCATTGCTCGTTTCATGTCGGTGCGTCGCTATAGCCCTCGTACCATAGAAGCATACCTTTACTGGATCAAGTACTACATCCATTTTCAAAACAAGCGCCATCCGCGGCAGATGGGAGACCGGGAGGTCGAGCAGTTCTTGACCTTCCTTGCAGTTGAGCGGCGGGTTTCCGTCGCGACACAGCGGCTGGCGTTAAACGCGTTGGCGTTCCTGTACAATCGTTTTCTGGATTTGCCCCTGGGCGATGTGCGGGGCTTCTTGCGTGCCCGGGTTCCGGCCAAACTTCCCGTTGTGCTGACCCGAATCGAGGTATCCAGGGTGCTGGCACAGTTGAGCGGTGTACCGCTGATGATTGCGTCCCTGCTCTACGGTTCCGGCCTGCGTCGTCTCGAAGTAGCACGGCTGCGGGTCAAGGATATCGATGTCGACCATTTGCAGATCCGGGTCTGGAATGGCAAGGGTTATCAGCACCGGTTGACCACGCTGGCGCCGGAGCTGGTGCCAGTACTGGAAAACCAGATCGAACGTGTTAGGTTGTATCTGCACGAAGACAGCCGGCAGGAGCAGTACGCGGGTGTCTGGTTGCCCGCCGCAATGGCCAGGAAACATCCCGATGCGTAGTTCACGCAGGGCTGGCAGTATCTCTTTCCGGCCTCGAAGTTGTCGCTGGAACCGGAAACCCGGCGCCTGCGGCGGCATCATATCGATGAATCGACCATCAACAAGTTCATCAGGAAAGCGTCGGTCAGGGCCGGCCTCGACAAGCACGTTACCAGCCACACCCTGCGCCATTCCTTTGCCACGCACCTGCTCGAATCGGGTGCCGATATTCGCACCGTACAGGAGCAGTTGGGTCATCGTGACGTCAAGACCACGGAGATTTACACCCACGTGCTGAATCGAGGCGCGCGCGGGGTGCGCAGCCCGTTGAGTGACCTGAATAAAACGTGATGGAACAGTGTGGCGCCGTTATAATCCGACCTTTATTTAAAGCGAGACCCGTAATGGCCGACGAAACCCTGGTAATCGAAACCGGCGTGCACGCGCCCGACTCGAGCGTGATCTGGCTGCATGGCCTCGGCGCTGACGGCCATGACTTCGAGCCCATCATCCCCGAGTTGCGTCTCGACCCGGGCCTGAATATCCGTTTCGTGTTTCCGCACGCGCCGATGATGCCGGTCACGATCAACCAGGGTTTTGTGATGCGCGCCTGGTACGATATACGCGCCGCGGACATTGGCGCCGAGACTGATGAGAAGGGCATACGCGCATCGGCGGAACTCGTCGACGATATGATCGAGGCCGAGATGGCGGCCGGCATCGCGCCGGAACGGATCGTGCTGGCCGGTTTTTCTCAGGGCGGGGCGGTCGCGTTGCAGGCGGGTCTGCGCTTCAAAAAAAGGCTGGCGGGTATCATCGGTTTGTCCACCTATCTTCCGCTCGACGATACCCTTGAATCGGAAAAGTCCGATGTCAACGCCGATATCCCGATACTGCTCGCACACGGTTCCGCCGATCCGGTGGTCCCGGTCGAACTCGCCTATCGCTCGCTGAAAAAACTGGAGCAGGAAGGCTACGAGGTCGATTGGCATGAATACAAAGGCATGCAGCACAGCGTCTCCGAGCAGGAAATTTTCCATATCGCCGAGTGGATAGAAAGAGTCCTTATATGACGTCATCGCCGCCAAAGCGGCAGCGACTCCCCAAACCGTCATCCGGACAACTTAAAGTGTTACCCATGTGACCGGTTTCAACTGTTACCCATCTGCCCGGTGCTGCAGCCTAACGCTACAAGATTCCCGCTTGCGTGGGAATGACTTCAAATAGCCCCGACAACCCGGCTACGGTTTACCAACCCCATCCCTGCGCTCTCCGCGTCCCCGCGCCTCCGCGAGAAACAACATCCCTCGGCCCGGACCCTGCTCCCCGCGAAAGCGGCGAAGCCGTTATCCCTTGATCCGCTCCCGCCCCGCGTTGATCTGAAACATCACCTGCTCGGGCGCGGTGCCGCCGGTGATATTGCGCGCGTTGAGCGATCCCTCCAGCGACAGCACGTCGAACACGTCTGCCTCGATGCGCTTGTCGAAGCGCTGCAGCTGCTTGAGTGTCAGCGCGCCGAGGTCTTTGCCTTTTTCGATTGCGAACGCTACCGCGCTGCCGACCACTTCGTGCGCGTCGCGAAACGCGACGCCCTTTTGCACCAGGTAGTCGGCGAGGTCGGTCGCGGTTGCGTAGCCCTTTTGCGCGGCCTGGTACATCCTGTCCCGATTGACCTCGAGCGCCGGCACCATGTCGGCGAACGCGCGCAGCGATCCGATCAGCGTATCGAGCGAGTCGAACATCGGTTCCTTGTCTTCCTGGTTATCCTTGTTATAGGCAAGCGGCTGGCCCTTCATCAGCATCAGCAGGCTCACCAGGTTTCCGCTGACGCGCCCGGCCTTGCCGCGCACCAGTTCGGCGACGTCCGGGTTTTTCTTTTGCGGCATGATCGACGAGCCGGTGCAGTAGCGGTCCGGCAGGCGGATGAAATCGAACTGCGCGCTCGACCACAGCACCAGTTCTTCGGCCATGCGAGACAGGTGCGTCATGCAGATCGCGGCTGCGGCGCAGAACTCGATGACGAAATCTCGGTCGCTGACGGCGTCGATCGAATTGCGGCTGGGCATGTCGAACCCGAGTAGCTCGGCGGTGTACTCGCGGTCGAGCTCGTAAGATGTTCCCGCCAGCGCTGCGCTGCCGAGCGGCATCTGATTCATGCGCCTCGCACAGTCTTCGAGCCGGCCGTGATCGCGGTCGAGCATTTCGAACCAGGCCAGCATGTGGTGGCCGAAACTGACCGGCTGCGCCACCTGCAGGTGGGTGAAGCCCGGCATGATGGTGTGGGCCTCGCGCTCGGCGAGGTCGAGCAGACCGTTCTGAAAAGCGCGAATACCCTGCATGCAGGTCTCGATCTGGTCGCGCAGGTAGAGGCGGATATCGGTCGCGACCTGGTCGTTGCGCGAACGCCCGGTGTGTAGCTTCTTGCCGGCGTCGCCAATCAGCTCGGTGAGGCGCGCCTCGACGTTCATGTGCACGTCTTCGAGCGCGACCGACCATGCGAACTTGCCGTTATCGATTTCCTCGCGAATCTGCTGCAGGCCGTACTTGATCGCGGTCAGTTCGTCGGAACTCAATACGCCGATGCGCTTGAGCATCATCGCGTGCGCGCGCGATCCCTCGATATCGGCGTGCGCGAGCCTGCGGTCGAAGGTGACCGAGGCGGTGAACGCCTGCACGAATTCGTCGGTGGGTTCGTTGAATCGCCCGCCCCACATGCGGCTGTCTTTTTTGCTCATCGGTTTCAGGTCTTTCGGCTTCTCTATGCGCGCACAATACGTCGACACATTATGGCGATTATTGTTGTATGCTTGCAGTGCACGTCAAACAAATCAACTCTTTATGCCAGATAATACGGAAAAAAGTATAACCGGCACCGATATCACGTCTTACCTGCCC
>JAOTUD010000234.1 GCA_029864065.1 Gammaproteobacteria bacterium
GGGGTGAGGATACCAACCGCGGTGTCGTCGCAAATCTATCAACCTTGAACCAAAGGTTCAGGTGGGGATATTGGCAACCCATCAGGCTTCCTGAATGATCAGGCATGCACACCAGTGTTACACGAAAGTCCCCGAGATCGATAAATAGGCTCAAGGATTATGATGGATGCTAACGATCACCGCAGTCAGTATCAACTCACTATGGCTCGATTCGGGCGAAAAGTAAAATTTAAAATTCTAATAGCCGCGATAGCGGTCAGATTTCGAGCTGTCTTGCCTTTTCGAGGACGCGGGAGATCTTGTTTTCGAGGTCTTTCAGGCGCGGCGGTAATTCCTTGCCGAGTTCCTTGTCGACATTGCTGGATTTGAGCAGGTCGTTGGCCATGTTGAGCGCGGTAATGACCGCGATACGCTCGGAACCCAGGATATTTCCGCTATCGCGCACCTCGCGCATCTTGCTGTCTAGAAACCTGGCTGATTCGAGCAGCGCCGATTGCTCGCCCGGAGGGCAGGCTACCTTGTAATCCTTGTCGAGTATCGAAATATTGATCGGTTGAGCGTCTGTCATGAGCCTAGTTCGAGTGAGCGCAAGCGGGAAATCATCGCCTCGACGCGGCTACGCGCCGTTTCGGTTTTTTCGATGAGTTGAGAGCGTTCGGTCACCAGCTTGTCTTTTTGCTGACGCAGGCTGGAATTTTCGTTTTTGAGCAGACCCACAGTTTCGATGAGCTCGTCGATGCGTTGCTCGAGCTGCCGGAGGTCGTCCTCTGTGTATACGTCTTTGTCTGAGTCCATGGTGCAATCATCGGGCCTAAGGCCGCGCAGGTCAATATGCAGTTGTTCTTTAGCGAAGGCTGCCAATGCTAGAATGCGAAAATTATACGAATCTGCGGTTTGACTACAATGCTCGATTTCGACACGGTGCAGGACGCGCTCGAAGGTCTCGGCTCCAGCAGCGATGCCGCCGAGGCCCATGGTACGCTATGCGCGTTATTGCTCGATAATGCCGCGCTGGCGACGTGGCTGGGCCAGACCCTGGACGAATTGCCCGACCCTGGCGACGTGCTGGCCACGGAACGGCTGGCGGTCCTCGAGCAACTGTTCGAACAGACCCGCGAGGGCATGAACAACGCGGACCTGGCTTTCGCGCCGCTATTACCCGACGAAAGCGATGATTTCGGTGTGCGATTACTCGGAATAGCCGAGTGGTGCCAGGGGTTTCTGTTCGGATTCGGGATTGTCGGCGCGGCAAAGGACGGCGCGCTGGACGACGCGGCGCGCGAGTGTTTGTCAGACCTGCTCGAAATCAGTAAGCTCAGCCATGACGAGACGGGCGACGACGCGGCCGAACTCCAGTACGTCGAAATTGTCGAACATCTGCGCATGGTTACGCTGTTGTTGAACGAGACTTTGAATCCATTGAATAGCCCGGCTATCGTGCACTAGCAGAATCTCGGGGACAGTTTACTTATTTCCAGGGACCATCTTTCCAAGCTGGATGGGCTTGCACGGAAATAAGTAAACTGTCCCCTTTATCGGAATTAAGTAAACTGTCCCCGGATTAATTCGAAGAGTAAAGAATGAAGCCAACCGAGTTCAAGCGGCGTCGCAGCCAGCTGATGAAGATGATGGGCAAGGACACGATCGCGATCCTGCCGTCGGCTTGCGAAATCATCCGCAACCGCGATGCGCATTTCCCGTTCCGCCAGGACAGCGATTTTCTTTACCTGACCGGGTTCAACGAGCCCGACGCGGTCATGGTGCTGGTGCCGGGACGCAAGCATGGCGAATATATCCTGTTCTGCCGCGAAAAGGATCCCGAGCAGGAAACCTGGAACGGGCGCAGGGCCGGCCAGGAGGGCGCGGTCGAAATCTACGGCGCCGACGATTCGTTTCCGATCGACGATATCGACGACATCCTGCCGGGTTTGCTGGAAGGGACCGACAGTATCTTTTACACCATGGGCGGCTCCGCCGAATTCGACAAGCGCCTGATCGGCTGGGTCAACCATATCAAGGCGCAGTCGCGCGCCGGCGTGCACGTGCCGTCGGAGTTCGTGTCGCTGGATTACATCCTGCACGATATGCGGCTTTACAAGAGCCGCGAGGAACTGCGCCTGATGCGCAAGGCCGCCGCGATCAACGTGCGCGCACACAAGCGCGCGATGAAACTGTGCGCGCCTGGCAAATTCGAATACCAGATTGCGGCCGAGTTTGATCATGAATACCGTACCCACAACGCGCAACATGCCTACTCGTCAATCGTCGGCGGCGGCGCCAACGGCTGCATCCTGCATTACACCGACAACAACGACGAGCTGCGCGACGGCGACCTGCTGCTGATAGACGCCGGCTGCGAGGTCGAAGGCTACGCCTCCGATGTCACCCGCACCTTCCCGATCAACGGCAAGTATTCCAGCGCCCAGCGCGAGGTTTACGAAATTGTGCTCGCCGCGCACACCGCCGCGGTCAAAAAGGTCATGCCCGGTAATCACTGGAACGATCCGCACAACGCCGCGGTGCGGGTGATCACCAAAGGGCTGGTCGAGCTCAAGCTGCTGAAGGGAGCGGTCCCCAAATTGATCAAGGAGCAGGCCTATCGCAAGTTTTACATGCACCGCACCGGCCACTGGCTGGGGCTGGACGTACACGATGTCGGCGACTACAAGGTCGGTGAACAGTGGCGCCTGCTCGAGTCCGGCATGGTCATGACCATCGAACCGGGAATCTACATACCGGCGCGCACCCGCGGCGTGCACCGCAAGTGGTGGGATATCGGCATTCGCATCGAGGACGATGTGCTGGTCACGCGCCAGGGCTGCGAAATTCTGACCGATGCGCTGCCGCGCAAGCCGGCCGAGATCGAAGCGCTGATGGCGAGCTAGATGCAGGATGTCGCGATCATCGGTGGCGGGCTGGTGGGTTTGTGCGCGGCCCTGGTGCTGCAGCACCCGCAGCGACGCGTCGCGATCATCGAGGCCACCGAGCCGGGACAACCGCAGCAGCAGGGTTTGAACGCCCGTTCGCTCGCGCTATCGGCAAGCAGCGTGCAAATTTTCAGGGCGCTGGGGATCTGGCCGCAGATCGAAGCGAGCGCCGCGCCGATCAGGCACATCCACGTTTCGTCGCGCGGGCGCTGGGGCGTGACCCGGCTCGAGGCCGCGGATTACGATCTCGACGCGCTCGGTTACGTGATCGAAAACGGCGCGCTCAGCCGCTGCCTGCGGCAGGCGGTCGAGGCCTGCGACAATATCAACGTCGAGGATGGGGCCGAATTCGAATCGATCGCGCAGGATGAAACGGTCACTGTCGAGTACCGCCAGCACCAGCGCGAACACCGGCTCGAAGCGCGCCTCGCGCTGATCGCCGACGGCGCGAGCTCGCGCGCCCGGGAGGCGCTCGGCGTCGGACATCAGTGCGTCGACTACGGCCAGTCGGTGGTGATTTGCAACGCCGATTTCAGTGCACCGAAGATCGATACCGCCTACGAGCGCTTTACGCCGCAGGGGCCGCTCGCGATGCTGCCGCTGGGCGGCAAGCGCTACGCCTGCGTGTGGACGCTCGATCCGCAACAGGCGGCGCAGGTCATGACGCTGGCGGACCCCGAGTTCGGCGCGCGCTTGCAGGATTGCTTCGGATTTCGCCTGGGCCTGCTGGAGCGGATCGGCGCGCGCTTCAGCGCGCCCATCGTGCGCACCAGCGCCGAACGACTGCAGCAGGGCAGGTGCCTGCTGGTCGGCAACGCCGCCAACGCGCTGCACCCGGTCGCGGGGCAGAGCTTCAACCTGTCCCTGCGCGACATCGCCTGTCTCTACGAACTGTTAATCGACCAGAACCTGGCCAGCCTCGACGGCGATCACATCGCCTCCATTGCGGGCGAATACGAAAGCTTGCGCGCGCGCGAGCAGCGCCAGGTCATCCGTTACGGCGACGGCCTGGTTATGCTGTTTTCTAACGAGCTGCCGCTATTCGATCATGTGCGCGCCGCCGCGCTCGGCATGCTCGACCTGTTGCCCGCGTTGAAGACGCAGGCCGCATTCGCCGGGATGGGGCTGACCTTCGGCGGCAACCGCCTGTTACGGGGTCATTTGTGAGCTCCGGCAGCTTCGATATCGCGGTCGCGGGCGCCGGCATGGTCGGCGCCGGCGCCGCGCTCGCGCTCGCGCGCAACGGTTTTCGCGTGGCGCTCATCGAGACCGTGCCGCCGGCGGCCGACGCCGATGACGACGGGGCCTACGACCTGCGCGTCTCGGCGATCAGCCCGCGTTCGCGCGCGATTCTGGAAGGTCTCGGGGTGTGGCAGCTGCTGGAGCGCGAGCGGGTCTGTTATTACGAGCAGATGTACATCTGGCACCAGCACGGCCACGCCAGCGTCGCCTTCGACGCGGTCGACCTGGCGCGCGACAACCTCGGTGCAATCGTCGAGAACCGGGTGCTGCAGCGGTCGATTCATAACGCCTGCGAGCGCGATCCGAAAATCGAATGGTTCATGCCTGACCGCGTTGTCGAACTGCTCGAAAACGGCGCGCAGGAGGTCGAGCTGCGCCTGGGTGGCGGGCGCTGCCTCAGGGCCGGATTGTTGATCGCGGCCGACGGGCGCAATTCGCCGACGCGCGACCTCGCCAGGATCGCGTCGCAGGCCGGTCGCTATCGGCAGACGGCTATCGTCGCCAACGTCGACACCGAACTGCCGCACCGCCATACCGCCTGGCAGAGGTTTTTAAACACCGGGCCGCTCGCTTTCTTACCGCTCGCCAACGGTCAGAGTTCGATCGTCTGGTCATGCGACGACGATTTTGCCGAACGGATTCTCGCGGCCGGCGATGACGAATTCTGCGCTGCGCTAGGCGAAGCTTTCGAGTTCAAACTGGGCAAGATTACGGGTTGTAGCGCGCGCGCGAGTTTCCCGCTCGGCTGGCACCGCTGCGAACGCTGGGTCAACAACAGGGTGCTGTTGATCGGCGACGCCGCGCACAGCGTGCATCCGCTGGCGGGCCAGGGCGTCAATCTCGGTTTCAGCGACGTCGAGGTGCTGGCCAGCCTGATCGGCGACGGCTCGCAGCTATCAGGACAAAAACAGTTGCGCCGCTACGAGCGGCAGCGCAACAGCGAGACCTGGGTCGCGACGACCAGTTTCAGCGGGCTCAAATGGATTTACGGCCTCGAGCAGATACCGCTCACCGCGATACGCGACCTGGGGATGCGTATCGTCGACGAAACCCCCTGGGTCAAGCGCGCGATGATGCAAAAAGCCATGCAAAACTTAACCTAAATGGGTTAAATCTGCGTTTACAGGCCAAATTTATCGATTTTCATTTGGCAGAGGCCGCCCCGAGACGGTATTCTTGATTTCCTGTAACGCAAAAAACTACAAGAATGCGGAAAGGAACAGGCATATTAGTCGTGCTGACGCTGGTATGGTTTTTGCCGTTGGGAGTCGTGGCTCAGGACACGCTGCAGGATATTCGCTTCAGCGTCGAACGTTACGAGGTTATCGGCGACAACCCCATCGGGGAGCGTGCCGACAGCATACTGGCCCCATTTATTGGCGATCAATACGGACTGGAGGGG
>JAOTUD010000235.1 GCA_029864065.1 Gammaproteobacteria bacterium
TCTCGCCTACCAGTGCATGCAGTGGCGCATGGACCGGGACTGCGTGATAGCGGGGCTCGGCGATATCGATCGCGGCGCGCTCGGTATCCCGGAGGAACGCGATTATGTCGCGCAATACTGCGAACGCCGCGGTCTCGACGCTATCCCCGACTGGGATTTTTACCTGGCGTTCGGATTTTTCCGCTTCGCCGCGATATTGCAGGGCGTGCTGAAGCGCGCGCTCGACGGCAACGCATCGAGCGACAAAGCCTTCGCCTACGGCGCGCTGGCGCCGGTGCTTGCACGCATGGCCGTCGAACTGATCGATTGAGGGCGGACTGCTAGCCGAAGAAATCCGTCATCGCGGTGACCGCCTGTCGCGGTTCCTCCTCGACGATGAAATGCCCGCAATCGAGCGCGACCTCGCGCACGTCGTCGGCCCAGCGGCGCCAGGTCGCGAGCGGCGATTTCGCTTTCCTGCCGAGATAACCCTTGCCCCACAGTAGCAGCACCGGGCAATCCAGCCTGCGGCCTGCCTCCCGGTCGGCGCGGTCGTTTTCCAGGTCGACCGTGGCGCCGGCGCGGTAATCCTCGCATTGCGCGTGGATCTTGCGCCGGTCCCGGTATTGCTGCAGGTAAGCCTGCACCGCCGCGGGATCCAGCTTGCCGATGTCCGAGGCCCAGCGCTCGAGCAGGTGGCGGTAAAACAGCCCTGGATTCTGCCCGATGACTTCCTCGGGCAACGGCGACCCGGCGGCGAGAAAAGACCAGTGAAACTGCGAAACGGCGGCGGCGGTGTCCATCTGTTCCCAGACGTCGAGCGTCGGGATCACGTCGATCGCGCAAAACCGGTTGATTCTCCCTGGATTGTCGAGCACCAGGCGGTAGCCGACGCGGGCGCCGCGATCGTGTCCGGCGACGGCGAAGCGGTCGATGCCGAAATGATCGGCCAGGGCGACGATGTCCTTCGCCATTTCGCGCTTCGAGTAGGTTCGGTGTTCGGCCTCCCCGGGCGGCGCGTCGCTGCCGCCGTAGCCTCTCAGGTCCGGGATGACGAGCGCATAACGCTCGGCCAGCGCTGGCGCGACCCGATGCCAGATCAGCTGCGTTTGCGGGAATCCATGCAGCAGGAATAGCGGCGGCCCCGCGCCGCCGGTGACGACGTTGAGGTTGACGCCATTGACCACGATCAACTGCTGAACGAAATCTTCTGGAAACATAGGGATACCGGGACCTGTAATACGCGGGTTTCGATGATGCCATGTTTGACCTGGAATTGGCACGGGCAACGCTGATCTGACGGTAATCGTTGGCGTGCTGTTCGGCTTGACTTCCGCGGTCCCGATTCCGATATACTCCGACCGGTCAGGAGGACCATCACGCGTGCAGCCGATATCCGGCGGAGTGCCGGCGGTGTAACGATTACAAATCGAATCAACCACACAGCGAGGATCAGAAATGCTGACTGCCACGCAGCGATTCCGGGTCGAATGGGGCCATTGCGACCCCGCCGGCATTATATTCAATCCGAATTACTATATCTGGATGGACAGCGGCACCCACGCGCTGCTGCAAGCTGCCGGTTTCGACCTGATCGGTAATACCCACAACGACGAGCTGTTTCGCGGCTGCCCGCTGGTCGCGAGCAACATGTCTTTCATGCGTCCGCTGTATTTCGGCGATGTCACCGTGTTGACGTCCCGCGTGGAGAAGTTCGGCAACACTTCGTTTGTCGTGGCCCATGAATTCAGGCACGGCGATGATCCGAAACCGGTCGCCACCGGCAGCGAGGTGCGGGTCTGGGGCTATTCCGATCCCGAGCACCCGGAAAAACTGCTCGCGACCAGAATGCCGGAAGAGGTCAGGGCGCTGTTGTCGGCCGAAAAAACCGTCGACGTTACCGTTTAGCGCGGCAATGCACTTATAATGCCGGGCAGCAGAATCACTGGAGGAATGCAGCGTGGTCACATTTATTATTCTTTTTAACGTCAAGAAGAACAAAATTACGGAAATAGCGGAGCAGCTGGCCGAGATCACCGAAATTTCGGAAGTCTACTCGGTTACCGGAATTTACGACCTGGTCGCTATCGTGCGCACCAAAACCAACGACGACGTCGCCGAGCTGGTTACCAATCGGCTGGGTACGATCAAGGGAATTAAACAGACCGATACGATGCTCGCATTCAAGGCCTACTCGCAGCACGACCTCGAGTCGATGTTTTCGATCTGAACCGTCGGTTTGTACACGCCCCGGCGCGTTCCCGGGATCAGCCTATGCGCTGCGGCGCTGTTGCCGTTCCGGGGCGCGGCTGAACTCGTTATTGTTATCGGCCAGTTTTTCCAGCAGGCGCAGCAAATGCGCGGTCTCGGCCTTGCTCAACGGCGCCACGATGCGTTGCTGCGCGAATTCGACCGCCGGCTGCGCGGCCTGCAGCAGCTTCCTTCCCGCCGGCGTTATCGTGACGATCTTGGCGCGCTGATCGTGCGTCGATCTGTCGCGCCGCAGCAGCCCGCGACGCTCGAGGTTACGCAGCAGTAGCGTAATCGTGGTGCGGTCCATCGCCGTCGCCCCGCCCAGCGTGACCTGGTCCTGGGCGCCGTCGTCGAGCAGGGCCTGCAGCACCGCGAACTGCAGGGGCGTCAGGTCAAACTCGGCGCAGGCATCGAGAAATATTGCAACCCCGATCTGATGACAGCGGCGCAAAAGGTGCCCCGGCTTGGCCGGGAATTTTCTTTTCGTCATGCCACTGCGTCCGGCTGGTTCATCGGCGCGGCCCGGGTGAAGGCATCGATCCCGTCGCAGGCCTCGAAAATCCGCGAAATCACCGGGTAACGCGACATATCGACCGCGAAGCGCCGGTTGTTCCAGACCTGCGCGTACAGGCAGCAATCGGCGTAACCGGGCGTGTCGCCGTGGCAGAAAAGGCCGGTCGCGGGACTCGTGGCAAGCATCTGCTCGAGCGGTGCGAAAGTGGTATCGACCCAGTGGCGAAACCAGTCGGCTACCGCGTTTTCGTCCGCGCCCAGCCGATCCTTGAGATAACCCAGTACGCGCAGATTGTTGAGCGGGTGGATGTCCAGCGCGATCGCGCCGGCGAGCGCACGCACGCGGGCGCGCTGCAGCGGATCGGGTGGCAGCAGGGCCGGCTCCGGGTAGCGTTCTTCGAGCCACTCCATGATCGCGAGTGACTGGATCAGCACGGTGCCATCGGCGAGTTCGAGCGACGGCACCAGGCCCTGCGGATTGAGACGAAGATATGCCGGCGTTTCGGCATCCCCGGCCTTCAACGCGTAACCGACGTAGTCGTAGGCGAGGCCTTTCAGATTCAACGCGGCGCGCAGCCGCGTCGACGTCGAGCTGCGAAAGAAGTTGTGCAGAATCAACGGCTCGCTCATTTACGCGCGGTGATCGTTGTGGCGAGTTTAGCAGGGTCGTCGATTTCGATCACGCAGAGGTCGCCGGGCAGCAGCGGACCGATCCCCGCCGGCGTGCCGCTGTAAATCAGGTCGACCTTCTTGAGCTCCATCGTGCGCGAGACGATCACGACCTGCTCCGGGACGTCCCGGAGCATATCCTGCAGCTCGGCCTCGTAATTAAAATTATCGATTTCCGGTGGATAGCTGACCTCGGCGTTATCGTCGACGACGGCATCGGCGGGCCTGGTAAAGAAAAACGGTGGCTTGCGATCGGGGTTCTTGCCCATCTCGCGCGCGTACGCGGCGTAGTTTTGCCCAACGCAGAAAATGCGCCTTACCGGAAAACGCGCCGCGCAGTCAGGGATGGCGACACTCGGCGTCGCGGGCGGGTCGATAACATATTCGGTCATTGGGTTTCTCCGTCGAATGATTGATCAGGCCTGGCCGCGCTGCTCGCGCCAGAATCCCAGTTTTTGCTGCGCGACCCGGTCCGAAAAGCTGAACAGTACCGCTTCGTTTTCGCTTTCGTGCGTAATCCATTTCCAGCTCGGCGCGACAAAAATATCGCGTGGCCCCCAGTCGAAAGCTTGCCCATCTATTGTCGTGCGACCGCTGCCTTCGGTGGCGACGAAAACAGTCGCGTCGGTGCTGCGGTAAGGCTCGGTCTTGAAGCCGGCGGGCAAAAGCTGCAGAAATGGCGCAATCGTCGGCATCGCGAAACCGCCATCGACGGGATTGACGTAGCGCATCTTGAGGCCGTGGCAGGGGTCCCATTCCTGCTGCCGTTGCATCGCCTCGAGCGCTGCGCGCGAACGCGCGTACGGGTAATTGAAAAGCGGTGACGCGAGACCCTGCCGCTGGTAGTCGACCGGCAGCATGTTGGCGCCGTAGCGGGCGAGGCTGTCGTCGGTTTGCCGGGATAGCGCTTGTTCGTCTTCGCCGTAGCCCTCGGCGAACGAGGCGTCGAAGAAACTGGCGACGGGAATATCGAGACCGTCCATCCAGATCATCGGCGCATCGCTGTCATTGCCGTGATCGTGCCAGGCCCACGGCGGTGTAATCACGAAATCGCCGTATTCCATGATGGTGCGCTCGCCGTTGACGCTGGTGTGCGCGCCCGCACCGTCGAGCACGAAGCGCAGCGCCGACTGACTATGGCGATGCGCCGGCGCCAATTCTCCCGGCAGCACCAGCTGCAGCCCGGCGTAAAGCGAGGTCGTGATTTTCGACTCGTTGCGCATGCCCGGATTTTCGAGGATCAGCACGCGCCGCTCGGCCTCTTTCGCGGTGATCAGCTCGCCGGCTTCGAGCAGCCACTCGCGTGCCTGCGCAAATTTCCACAGGTGCGCAATGCAGCGGCTCTTCGGCTCGGGCGTGATGATGTCGGAGAACACGGCCCATAGTGGCGTATAGGCCTGCTTGTCGATTTTTGCATAAAACGCGAGCCGTTCGGGTGTTTCGATGGGTTTTTCGGTCAGGGACATGGGGGCCTCTCAGGGATTTCAGGCGTCGAGCCCGGTGCCGCCGTACAGCCACGCGAGCTTGTCGTACCATTGATTTGGGGTCAGATTCGACATGACGTGGTTGCGCACTTCTGCGACTGCTCCGGCCGGGTGGTAAATATATTCGCCGATCAGGCGCGAATCGAGCTGCACCCGCGCGGTACGCACGCGGCGTTGGCGCATGTATCGATCCAGCGCGGTCTCGATATCGTCCCCGTGGTGTTCAACCATATGGCTCAGGCAGACAGCGTCTTCCATCGCCATGCAGGCGCCCTGGGCGAAGTACTGTAGCATCGGGTGCGCGGCGTCGCCGAGCAGCGCGACGCGTCCGTCAACCCAGTCGAGAATCGGGTCCCGGTCGCATAAAACCCAGAGCTTCCAGTCCTTTCCGTGTTCGATGATCTGCCGCGCGCGCTGCGTTATGTGCTCGAAACCCCGTTCGACTTCGGCCTTGCTGACCGGCTTGCCCGCGACCGCTTCCTTGACGTCGTTGTGATAGGTCACCACCAGGTTGAAAAGCTGCCAGCCCTTCAGCGGGTAGTGGACGATATGGCATTTTGGCCCGGCCCACAGCGTCGCGGCGTTCCAGCGCAGGTCTTCGGGCATTTGTTCGGTCGGGATCACGGAACGGTAGGTGGTGTGTCCGG
>JAOTUD010000236.1 GCA_029864065.1 Gammaproteobacteria bacterium
GTCCCGGCCAAAATAACTGCCCGGCAGGCAGACGATTTCGTGATCCTCGATCAGTCTCTTGACGACTTCGCGCGCCGCTGCATCGAATGGATGTTCGATATAGGCGAAATAGGCGCCGGCGCTGACCAGCCGGTACTTCAGATCGGGATGATCGAAGGCCTGCCTGATCGCGACGGCGCGCCGCGCCAGCTCGCCTGCCTTGTCGAGTTTCCACTGGTGCAGATGCTTCAGACCGTAAACCGCCGCCAGCTGACCCGCGTGCGGCGCGCAGATGGCGGTGCAATCTTGCACCTTTTTCAATTGATCGAGTAATGCCTGGCTCGCGGCGACGGCGCCGGTGCGAAACCCGGTGAGGCTGAACACCTTGGAAAAACTGTACAGGTGGACCAGCGTATCGCGCCAGTCGGGGCGCGCGAACAGGGAATGCGGCAGTTGCTCGATATCGATGAAATCGCGGTAGGTTTCGTCGATGATCAGCGCCAGGCCGCGCGCGCGCGCGAGCTCGAAGAATTGCTCGATACAGGCGGAACTGTATATTGCACCGCTCGGGTTGTTGGGCGTGACCAGCAGGATTGCCCTCGTGCGATCGTTGATCAGCGCCCGCGCCTCGTCCGCATCGGGCATCGCGGTCTCGGCGTTGAATGACAGGTAGCGCGGCGTGACCGCTCGCGTCGACAGCCACATCTGGTGGTTGAAATAGCAGGGCAGCGGAACGATTATTTCGTCGCCCGCCTGGCACAGCGTATCGACCACCGAGCAAAACGCCTGGTTGCAGCCCGCGGTGATCAGTATGTCCTCGGCCTGAACCGAACCCTGATAACGTTCGCTGATGTTCGCCGCGAGCGCCTCGCGCAGCGGCGCGATACCGCGAATATCGGTATAGGTCGCACCCTCTCCGGCCTTGATCGCATCGCCGAGATAATCGCGCAGCGACTGCGGTGGCAGATGGGCAGGAACGGCCTGGCACATGTCTATCAGGTTCGCGGAGTGCGGGTTTCTGACCCAGGTCCAGGCCTCGGCGATCGGAGCTGCAGCGCAATCAAGCACGTTCGGATTAAATTTCATCGTATCGATATCCCATTTTCAGCCGATGTTAGTGAATTCCGGCCCGGCTTACCAGCCTGATAAAGCTATGCGATAATGCCGCAGCGTTTTAACACGAGACAGGAATATGAAATACCTACACACGATGGTGCGCGTGCACGATCTCGACGAATCGCTGCGATTTTATCGCGACCTGCTGGGCCTGGTCGAAACCGATCGTTACGCAAGCGAGGAAGGCGAGTTCACACTGGTCTACCTGGCGGCGCCCGAGGATCTCGACCAGGTCAGGTCCGAGCGCGCGCCCGTGATAGAGCTGACCTACAACTGGGACGGCGAAGTCTACCAGGGCGGGCGCAATTTCGGTCATCTCGCGTTCGCGGTCGACGATGTCTACGCGGTATGCCAGAAGGCAATGGACGCCGGCATCACCATCAACGTGCCGCCGCGCGATGGGCATATGGCTTTCTTCCGCTCGCCCGACAACATATCGATCGAATTGCTGCAAAAGGGCGAGCCGCTGGCGCCGTCAGAGCCCTGGGCCTCGATGCCGACGACCGGCGAGTGGTAGCCATGGAGCGTTATCTCGAGGGCAGGGTCGCGATCGTTACCGGTGGCTTTGCCGGTATCGGCAAGGCGATCGCGATCGGACTGGCACAGCGGGGCGCGACCGTTGCAGTCGGCGCGCGCCGCCAGCCCGAGGCCGCGGTCGCGGAGCTCGAAGCGGCCTGTGCAACGCTGTTTTACCGTCATCTCGACGTTGGCGATGTCGACAGCGTGAACAGCTTTGTCGCGGAACTCGAGCAACGCCATGGCGCGGCCGATATCCTGGTGAATTCGGCGGGCATATCGACCCACGAGCTGGTTTGTGATCATGACGAGCAATCATGGCTCGATGTCATCGATATCAACCTGTCCGGGCCGTTTCGCATGATCCGCGCCTGCCTGCCGCAAATGATCGAGCGTCGCTGGGGACGCATCATCAATATCGGATCGACCGCCGCGACCACTGCGGTGGCCGATCACGCGGCTTACTGCGCGTCGAAATCCGGGCTGCTCGGATTAAACCGCGCGGTCGCCCTCGAAGGCGCGCCGCACGGGGTCAGTTCTGTCGTGATCAGCCCGACCTGGGTACAAACCGAAATGATGGACAACAGCATGAAGATACAGGCGCGCAAAGCCGGCCGCAGCGTCGACGAGGAGTATGCCCGGATAATCGACGAGCAGCCGCAGAAGCGATTGGTGCAGCCGCAGGAGCTCGCCGCTCTGGCCGCCTTTCTGTGCCGTGACGAAGCCCTGGGGATCACGATGGAGGATATCCAGGTAAACGCCGGGGCCTGGTGGTAGGCTAAGCCGATGTCGATGCTGAATCTGCGTGCCGGTTATTTCGCGATCGAAAACCCGCTGCGTGTGCTGGAGCGATGGCTGTATCGCAATCGGTATCGGCAAACGGTGCGCATCAATCAGCGCAAAGTCGAGGTCCGCTGGAGCGAGCGGGCCGAACGCGCATTGCGGCAGCGTAATCGACCGCTGATCGTTGAACTCCGGCTTTATTTCTCTTGTGTCGTCAAGAAGCAGGTTTTGTTCCACGGGCATTCCAAACTCGATACCACCGTGGTCAAACCTGGCCTCGAAATGGTGTTTCAGCCGATTGCATCGGCGGCCTGCGAGCCGCGGGAATTCGCCGCGAGCTACCCGCCGGGCAGGAATCTGTCGCAGGGCAGGGCCGCCTGCATGGTGCCAAAAACGGTCGAGATCGATTATCGCCGGGGCAGCTGGGAAGGCAGTTTCTACTACTGACCACGGGCCGGCTGCTACTGGCGCGGTATATTTTTACAGACCTTTGGAGATGGCCCGCTGTATCAGCATATCGATGAAAATCCGGAAGACTTAACCCGGATATATTAGATTTGATTAATATAAGAATTTACTAATAAACTATTCGAAATTTCACGGAGATAGTCATAAGCATTGATCGTCTGGTTAGTGTTTGCCGGTGCGGTTATCCTGATCAGCCTGGCGTTGTCGCAAATCCATCACGTTTACCGATTTTTTGTCCGCTGGCGAAAATCCTGCAAGCTTTCGCCAGCAAACCGGGCCAGGCATTTTCCTGGTTCGGATTCGGGGGCAGAGGTAAACGATGCTGCCCCCCCAATCCTGCTGCCGAGGCGATGCGCGCCGGTATCAGGCGCACGAGGCGAGCGTGACGGCAACGGATGACATCGAAGGTTCCTGGTAGTAGAGTAAGCGGCGAGCGACGCTCGAGACCGGGTTTAACCCGACAGGATAATAAAACATGCTGGATACCTACGATGAAAATCGGCTGCAGCAGCTGCAGCCGGACGAAATTTCCGATTCGCTCGAACGCGGATCGATCGTATATTTTCCGAAATCCCCGGTAGCGCTGCCCGATCCGCAAGATTTGTCGTTCTTTCGCCAGGAATTACCCAACCTGGTCAAGCTCAAGAACATCAGCTTCCATCCCGAGGCCGGTCGGGTACGCGGGCTCGATAGCGATGATACGGCGCTGACCGAGCGGGTCAGCCGCATCCTCGAGTCGGTTAGCAATAACATCGCCAGATTTTTGTCGACCACGGCGCCACGGCTGACCGAAAACTGGACCGTCGGGACCTGCAGCTTCCGTCCCATTCAGGAACGCGGCAGAAACTTGAGCGCGCATGCCAGCAACGAACTCGTACACATCGATGCCGGCGCCTACGGCGCCACCCACGGGGACCGGATCCTGCGCTTCTTTATAAATGTCAACCCGGATGAAGACCGGGTCTGGGTGACCAAGGGCAATTTTCCGGAGCTGCTGCAGGCCCATGGCGAACGCGCCGGGCTGGGCTATGACAAGGCGAGCCGGGATTACCTCGCCAGGGGTCCGCTGGATCATGCCTGGTCCGGATTCGTCAACGGTCTGTCCAGGGCGGTGCCCGTCGCGAAGGTGCTGGATTCGTCGCCCTATGACCGCGAGATGAGACGTTTCCACAATTACATGAAGGATACGCCGTCTTTTCAACAGGACATGCACGGGCACGAGGAATTCCGTTTCCCGCCGTTCTCGGCCTGGATGGTGTTTACGGATACCGTCAGCCATGCCTGCCTGTCGGGTCAGTACGCCTTCGTCCATACCAGTATCGTGCGCCTGGCGAACCTTCGGTTGCCGGAACTGGCGCCAATTAACCTGCTGCGGCAAGCCGCGCAGTCCGGCTGAATTGGCAACTGGCGGGAATGTTTCTTTAACCGGCCATGCGCTCGACGGCGAAGTCGACGCGCTCGATCACCGCGTCGACTTCGATTAAATCCATGACGCCCGCGTCTTCGATACGGGTTCCCCAGCGCAGTTCATCCGGACTTTTGCCGCGAAACCGCTCGGCCGCCTCGGCGAACTTGTCCACGCAAAGATCCAGCGAGTGATAAGGCCCGCTGCGCAGCGACCAGGTGCTGGCATGCAGCCCGATGACCGGGGTCGCCATGGCATTCGCCAGGTGCGCGGGCCCGGTATCGGGGCACAGGACGAGGTCGGCGCGCTGCAACAGGCCTACCAGTTGCGGCAAGGTGTCTTTCCCGATCAGGTTTATCGCCTCGTTTTTCATCGAGGCCTCGATGGACGCACCCATCGCCGCCTCGTCGGCGGATGGGCCCCCGGATAAAACCACCGTCATCGCGTGCCGGCTTGCCGCGTAATCCGCCACGGCGGCATAGCGCTCGGCGCGCCAGTTGCGGACCGGGTGGCTGGAGCAGGGCGATATCAGCAATACGCGCTCCCGCGTGGGCACAATCCTTGCGACAAACGCGGCGGCTTGCGCGGTAACCGGGAAGTTCCACACCGGTTCCCGCGCATCGAGCCCGATGGTCCGGGCAAAAGACAAATGTCCCTGAAGCTGGTGTTCATGTCTCGTTGCGGGCACCGCGTGCGTCATGAACAACCGATGAAAATCGCGCGCCCGGTATTTATCCCAGCCCAGCTTGATGTCCGCCGATACGCAGGCGCCGGTCAGGTTGGCCCGCGCCGAGGTCTGCATTTGCAGCATGATATCGAAGCGCTCTCCCGCCAGCTGCTGCTTAAGCTTCCGGTATCCGCGCCAGCCGGATTTTTTATCGACGACGAGGAATCGCACGCCGTCCACCAGCGCAAGCAGTTTGTATTCGAGGCTTGACGTTATCCAGGTAATCCGTGTCTGCGGCCACTGTTGCTGAATTGCACGCACTACCGGCACCGCGTGCGTTACGTCGCCGAGCGCCGACAGGCGGACGATACAGATACTTTGTGGCGGGCTGGTCACTGGCAAGTGCATGTTAACGGGGAATCGCAACGGCAGGGACAATAAAAAAGGCCAGGTAAAGGGATATGGGGTATCCCGATACCTGGCCGAAGGTTACAACCGAAGAGCGCGTGTAACTCTGATTCGGTATATGTCTAATCCCAGTTCAAGGCGCCACCGGTTTGATACTCGGTTACGCGGGTC
>JAOTUD010000237.1 GCA_029864065.1 Gammaproteobacteria bacterium
TCGCCGAAACGCAGCAGGTCGCGCGGAATGACGCAGATTCCGCCAGCGGTGCGCGGCGCGCCCTTGCGGTCGACGGTGATATAGGCGTTCTTTTCCGCGCCCATGGGCTGCCACAGGCAGCGGCTCATCAGGCTCGCGAGGCGCTCGCCGCTGGCACGCTCGATAACCCAGCCGAGCAGGTCGGAGTTCGGTGACTTGTACTGAAAAGCCTGGCCGTGCTCACCGCCGGCGCGCGCGATCGAGCACAGGAAGTCGTGCAGGTTCCGATCGATTTGATCGACCGCGCAGGGGTGCCAGGCGGTGGCGATGCGGTACTCGACGAACTTGCCGGAAGTGGCCAGGTAATCCTCGTTGAAATCGATATTGACGACCATGTCGAGCACCTGCTGCAGCGTCGCGTCGGCGTAGCCCGAACCGGCCAGCTCAGGGACGTACTCGAGCACGGGTTTCGCCGGGTCGAGCAGGCCCTGGTCGACCAACACGCCGGCCAACGTCGCGGTGATCGATTTGCTGACCGAGAACACGATATGCGGGTTCATTTCGATCGCCTCGTCGACATACCACTCATGTACCAACCTGCCGCGATGCGCGACCAGCAGCGCGTCGCTGCTCGATTCATCGAGCCAGCGCCGCAGCGACCATTGCTCGCCACCGAGGCCGGGTACCGAGACCTTTTCAATCGCCTCGACGGGCGCCCGGGGCATCTCGGACGACCGCGCGCCGCGATAAATGGGTTCACTCGGGACGATTTCACGCACGTGATGAAAGGCCCAGCGGTTGTGCGGCGGCAGGCGCCAGTTGGCGAGGTTCAGCGTGTCGGGTCGTTGCAGCATTATTCGAGCTCGGTGATGGTTTTCTGGTTATTGGAGTCGAGCACGGCCTGGCACATTTCCAGGTGCAGGCGGCCACCCGTATCGTAGGGGTGCGATTCGACCACGGTTTCGTTCAGCGCGATGCCGAGGCCGGGCTCGCCGGGTGCCGGCATGTAACCGTCCTCCCAGTCCAGCGGGCGCCGCAGTATGGCATCGTGGAACTCGGTCTGGATCGTCTCCAGGATCAAAAAATTCGGGCAGCTGAAGGCGACGTGCGCCGCCGCCGCGTGCGCGATCGGACCGCAATAGATATGTGGCGCGATCTGCGCGTTGAACAACTCCGCGAGCACGGCAATTTTTTTGGTTTCCCAGACGCCGCCGCTGCGCCCGATGTCCGGTTGCAGGATCGAGACGCCGGCCCTGAGCGCCTGGTGGAACTCGACGCGCGTGGTGAGCCGCTCACCGGTCGCGATCGGTATCGTCGTCGACGCCGCGACCTTGCCGATCGCTTCCATCTGGTCTGGCGGGCAGGGTTCCTCGAACCACAGCGGATCGTAGGGCTCCAGCCGTCGCGCCAGCCTGATCGCCGACGAAGTCGTCATTTGTCCGTGGGTGCCGAACAGGATGTCGGCGCGATCGCCGACCGCCTCGCGTATCTTACGCACGTTGTCTTCGCAGCGTGCAAGCTCGGCCAGCGACAGTTCGCGACCACCCTGGAAACTGTAGGGTCCCGCGGGATCCTGCTTGACCGCGGTAAAGCCCATGTCGATATAGTCGAGCGCACGCGCCGCGGCGGCGTCGCCATCGTGGTATACGTCGGGCGCGCCGGCGCCGGGATTGCCGTCGGGCGCAACCCGCTCCGGATACAGGTAAGTGTATGTACGCAGGCGATCGTGGAACTGCCCGCCGAGCAACTGGTAAACCGGCACGTCGTGCGTCTTGCCGAGGATATCCCAGATCGCGATTTCGATGCCGCTGAACACGCCCATCATGCTGATGTCCGGGCGCTGCGTGAACCCGGCCGAGTAAACCCGTCTGAACATGGTTTCGACGTGATGCGGATCCTCGCCGGCGATATAGCGCTCGAAGGTATCTTCGACCATCGCGCAGGCGATGTCGCCCGACACCGGGATGCCGTAGCATTCACCGATGCCCTCGATGCCGTCATCGGTGGTGACCTTGACGATTACCCAGAACGCCCCGCCGATGCCGCTGGGGGGTACTGTGACCCAGGTCTTGATATCCTTCAGAATCATGTGCTTGCCCCGCGGCTCGATGATCGGGTTAAGTTACTCCAATCCACGGTATTACGGAACCGCTAATAGTTCCTGCTTGATCAATTCCAGCAGCTTGTCCATTTGCTGCGTGGGCATGCCCGACGAAAAACGCGCCACGTGCTGAATCGGCGGCGGCTGCGGCAGAAAGGAACGATCGATTTTGAGGCCGCGGCTATCGCCGCGACGTCCCGACTGCAACTGCTCGAACACGTCGAGGTTGACGAGACCCACGCCGAGCCCGCTGCGCACCGCGTTGACCATACCGTCGATGCTGGGGCATTCGAACACGACGCGCAGGCTGTAATCGATCCCGGCCAGCGCCTGCTCGGCCCAGGCCTTGTAAAAACAGTCCCTGTGATAAGCGACAAACGGGATCGTCCGGTTTTCATCGAGGATGAAATCGTCCGCCATCAACCACACCACCCGCTGCCGACCCAGCGCATGGTCGCTGTCGAGCCGCTCGCTTTCGAAAACCTCGATCAACGCCATGTCGATCTCGCCCGATTGCAGCCAGCGCACCAGCTCCGGCGTATGCGCGACACGAGAGGTCAGCGCGACATGCGGAAAGTTGGTCGAAAAGCTGGACAGAATCTGCGCCATGCCGGGCGCGGTGACGTCCTCGGTGATGCCGAGCCTGAGCTCGCCGGCCAGGTCGCTTTGATAAAAGCTGGCGTATGCCTCGTCGTGCAGCCGCACCATGCGCCGCGCGTAGGCGAGCAGTTTCTCGCCATCGGCGCTCAGCACGAGCCTGCCGTCGACGCGCGCAAACAGGCCGCGGTTCAGCTTTTGCTCGAGCCGCTTCATCTTGTGGCTGACCGCCGATTGCGACAGGTTCAGACGCCTGGCCGCACGCGTGATGCCGCCGGTTTCGGCAATCACGGTCAGGGCGCGCATGGAATCGATGTCGAGCGTCGGCATTATGACAAATTTCGATGCAAATCATGAAAATATATCGTTTTGTTCATGCTTAGACAATCGGTATATTCACCGTTCCGACATCACGCATGGCAATTCGATGACCCACTACAAGCACCTGTTCGAGCCGCTCGAGCTGCGCCATCGCAAGCTCGACAATCGAGTCGTGTTCGGCGCGCATACCGCCAACATGTCCGACCTCGGCCTGCCGGGCGAGCGCCACCGGGCCTACTACGAGGAGCGCGCCATCGGCGGCGCGGCGATGATCGTCGTCGAACCGATGCCGGTACACGCGACCGCGGTGCTGACGCGCGGCAATTTCCGCCACTGCGATGACGCGGTGATTCCCTATTTCCGCAACATAACCGACGCGGTACACGCGCACGGCACGACCATCCTGCAGCAACTCTATCACGTCGGCCAGCACGGCGACTCGGACCTGTCTTTCATGCCGCACTGGTCGCCTTCCGGGCTGCAGTCCTACCACGATTCGGACGGCAGCCACGCGATGCGCGAGTCCGAAATCCTCGAAGTGATCGACTGCTTTACCCGGGCGGCGCAACGCTGCCAGGCGGCCGGTTTCGATGGCGTCGACCTGTTCGCCGCCTACCACGCGCTGCTGGACCAGTTCTGGACCCCGTGGTCGAACAAGCGCGACGACCGCTGGGGCGGATCGCTGGAGAATCGCTGCCGCCTGTCGCTGTCGATTATCGATTCGATCCGCAAGACCTGCGGCGAGGATTTCATCATCGGCATGTCGATCGGCTATGCCGACAATACGCCGTTCGTCATGACGCTCGAAGATTTCCAGGAAGTGATCGCCTACCACGACCAGGGCGGTAATCTCGACTATGTTTCCTGCGGCTCGGGCAACTACGTCGACGTCGATCGCATCATGCCGACCTTCGTTTACGGCGAAAAGCAGGGCGTGCCGCTGGCCGCGGCGTTGAAGCAGGTGGTTATGCACGCCAGGGTCACCGCGGAGAGCCATATCCGCACCCCGGAAAACGCCGACTACACGATCGCGAGCGGCGCGGCCGACCTGGTTTCGATCGTGCGCGGGCAAATCGCCGACCCGCACCTGGTTGGCAAGGCGCGCGTGGGGCGCGACGACGACATCCGCGGCTGCATCTCCTGCAACCAGATGTGCTGGGGCCGGCGCTCGCGCGATTACTGGATTTCCTGCCTGGTCAACCCGTCGGCCGGGCGCGAATTCGAATGGGGCGGCGACCGCTTCGTCAAGGCAGAACAGCCGAAAAACATACTTGTGGTCGGCGGCGGGCCCGCCGGCATGGAAGCCGCGCGCGTCGCCGCCGAACGCGGCCACAAGGTCACGCTGGCCGAGGCGCTCGGCGACCTCGGCGGGCAGTTCCGCCTTGCCGGCCTCGCGCCGAGGCGCGGCCAGATCACCGAGTTGATGGACTGGTACCTGCGCCAGTTCGACCGGCTCGGCGTCGAAGTGCGTTACTTTGCGCCGCTGGACGAGCAGGACATCATCGAGTTCGGCGCCGACGAGGTCGTGCTGGCCACCGGGTCACTGCCGGACGAGCGCGCGCGCCAGCGCTGGCTGCCCGAGGCCGACGCATTGCCCGGCCTGGATAACGGCAAGGTGTTTCCCTGCGAGGAAGTATTCCGCGGCCAGGCTGAGTTCGGCAAGTCGGTGATCGTCATCGACGAGGGCGGCAACTGGCGCGGCACCGGCACCGCCTGGCACCTGGCCGACCAGGGCCACGCGGTCACCATAGTGACGCCCGACCCGATGATCGGCAAAGAGCTCACGCGCACCGGATCCGACCTGAAGATCCGCGCCAATCTCGCGCAGCTGGGCGCCCGTTTCATGCTCGAATCGGTGGTCGCACACTGGCACGGCGATCGCGCCGAGGTGCGTTCGCTGCTCGACGACTCGGTTACCGAGGTCGCGGCCTCGGCCATCGTCACCGCGACCACCAACGTGGTTTACAACGACGTCGAGCTGGCGCTTGCCGGGGCCGGCGTGAGCCTGCACGTCATCGGTGACGCCGCCGCGCCGCGCCAGGCGCCCTACGCATTCCACGACGGCCGCAAGATCGGCCTGGCACTCTGAGCGGAGCACACCATGGGTGAAATTAGCGGCATCAACCTGGCGCTGCAGACCCCGATGCATGCCGACGGCGGCATCGACTACGCGCGCTGGGAGGAACTGATCGACCTCTATATAGAGGCCGGTGTTCACGGACTGGTGCTCGGTGCGGGCACCGGGCAACATCCTTATCTGACGCGGCAGGAATGCGACCGGCTCTACGAGCTCGGCGCGAAGCGCATCGACGGGCGTTGCAGCCTGATCTGCCAGACCTCGGCGCTGGTGCAGAACGAGGTCATCGAACGCTCCCGCCACGCGCAGGGGCTCGGCGCCGACGCGCTGATGATCCTGCCGCCATACCTGGAGGGTCCCGAGGGCGACGACGGATTGTTCGCGTTTTACGAGGCGATCGACGCCGCGGTGGCT
>JAOTUD010000238.1 GCA_029864065.1 Gammaproteobacteria bacterium
CAGATTATTTACCCCTTTGCCCGGGGTATCTATCGCCTGCTTCCTGTCGTCCTGGCGGCAGGCAGGATAAGACGTTTCGCGGTGGTCGTTGCGATATTTACGACCGCTTTGCTGTCCAGCCTGTTAATACCCGTCGACCACAGCACCTACACCGAAGGCGTCGTAAGCCTGCCTGAAAACGCATTTATCAGGGCCGGCGCCGACGGCATCGTCACCGCGGTCGAGTTGGCCGACGGCGACCCCGTCGACAGGAATGGCCTCATCCTGAGGCTCGAAAACATGGCGTTGCAGGCACGCCTGGAAGGCCTTGTCGCGCGCCTGGAGGAGACGCGCGCCCGGCAGCAGCGGGTTTTCCTGCAGGATCGGACCCAGGCCGACATTCTCGGGGCTAAAGTTTCCGCCATCGAGGCCGATATTCAGGATGTGGAAGAGCAGATGGAGAGCCTCGAGGTGGTCAGTGCGACAGCCGGAGTGGTGTCCCTGCCGATGGCGAGCGATCTGCCGGGCAGATATGTAAACCGGGGCGATGTGATCGGATACGTGGCCGGGCCGGGCCGGGCGAGCGCCCTGGTCGTCGTCCCGCAACCGGGTATCGATGCGGTGCGGCGCAACATGAATTCGATCGAAGTCAGGTTGAACAGCCGGCCTGCCGAGACCCTGACGGCACAGTTTGTACGCGAGTTGCCGCAGGGCACCGACCGCTTGCCCAACCGAATCCTGGGTTCCGGGTCCGGTGGCCAGATGGCGGTAGATGTCAGGGACGAATCGGGAATGCAGTTGCTGACGAACGTATTCCTGGTGGAAGTGGCTTTACCCCTCGAAAAGCCAGGGAATTATCTGGGACAGCGTATTTACGTACGTTTTGTTCACGAGGGTGAGTCGTTAGGTAGCCGGCTGCTGCGCAGGTTAAATCAGTTCTTGCTGCAGGCGCCGTTTGTATAGCGATATCCGGACCGAGACATGAAACTGGATGGTTCGCGATACATTTGACCTGATTGGATTTTTAACAGCGTTATTTGCGAGGTTTGCTTAAGCAATACCAGTAAATGTTATGAACACCATGAACTTCAGGCTACTAGTCTTGACTGCCATTTTCGCAGTGAGCAAACAGTTATCGGCAAACGCGCCCGATACTGTCTATAGCTCGATGCCGGCGGTCGACTGCGTCATTAATCCCTTTCGCGTGGTCGATATTTCGAGCCCTGTCGCGGGCGTTATCGAAAAGCTTTACGTCGAGCGCAGCCAGCAGGTATCCGCCGGCCAGGTGGTGGCGGAACTGGAGGCGAGCGTCGAGCGCGCCAACGTCGAACTGGCCAGGTACCGCGCCAACGTCGAATCTGAAATAGAACTCGGCAAGGTCAATATCAACTTCGACCGGCTGCGCAAGAAGCGCGTCGAAGGCCTGCTCGAAGCGCAGAACATTTCCCGGGAAAACGCCGATCAGATCGAACGCGAAGTGCAGCTGTCCCGGTGGAAGCTCAAACAGGCCAAAGAACTCGCCGATATTCGCAAACTCGAACTGCGCAAGGCCGAAGAGCAGTTAAAACAGAAATCGATCCCGGCGCCTTTCGACGGCTTCGTTCTGGACACCTTCAAATACCGCGGGGAGTATGTCGAAGACCAGGCGATCCTGCGGCTGGCGCAGCTCGATCCGCTGGTGGTCGAGGCCATCGTGCCGATGGAAAATTTCGGCATGGTAAAATCCGGCATGCAGGCTGAAATACTCGCCGATGTTCTGCTCAAGGACAAACTAAGCGGCGAGGTAATCGCGGTCGATCGTATCGGCGATACCGCGAGCAATACCTTCGGCGTCAAGCTGAGCCTGCCCAATCCGGAAAACCGCATTCCGGCAGGTCTCAAGTGCATCGTCAAATTCATCGAAATGGCCCCCGAGCAGGTCGCCGAAGAAGCCGTGGAACCCGCAAAAACAGAAGAAGCCGCGGAAACCGGTAACCGGGTTGCCGACGAAACACCTAAAGGATTCATCGAGAGACCTGCCGAGACTGCCGATCGATCGTTTCCCGATCGGTCAGTCATAAGAACGAGTTTTAACACCACCACCGATGCGGAGTCATCCGGTTTGCGAGCCGCGATCATCAAGGCGAACGCGGCTCAGGTACCCGAAATTAATACGGCTAACCCCATCGACCAGGACGGTAGCAGCACTCCACGGCAGGTCGCAACGGCGATGGCAACGGATGCGATCGAAATCCCGGCTGCGTCAGACATGATACCCACCAGTTACATGGTGCTGATCGAACAGCCGAAGACTGGGGCACAGGATCTCGTCGACCGGCTGCGCAGCGCCGGCGTCGATGATTTCCTGGTTTTTAACAGCGGAGTCAACAAGGGTCACATTTCGCTCGGCGTCTTCAGCACCCGGTCCAACGCGGTAAGGCGGCAACAGGCGATTGACCAGCTTGGCTTCACGACTTTTACCATTGAACGCTACCAATGAACCTGCCGCTGTCACGGTCGATAAATCCGTCAATCTGCCTGGTTCGCCCAGGCGTTCACGTTTCAGGGGTTATAAGAATTCTGCTATCGATTGGTATCGGGTGCCTTGCGACGCGCCGATGTAGAAGGAACCGGGGCGCGGAACCCCGGGATCATAGAGGAGTATGTATTAGGCATGTGGAAGTTAAAATTCAACCTTCGCAATAGCACTCCATCGGACGCGGATAAGGCCTCGATTTTTTTCGAGCGCATGGAACCCAGGATCCTGTTCTCGGCGGACGCGCTTTCCGGACTGGTTCCAGCCGATCCCTTCGCTGACAGTGACACGGCCGACACCGGTATGAATGCCCGGGAAAGCGCCAGTTTTCTGCTGGATACTTATGCGAAGGACGAAAGTAACTCCGGCAACCTGGCGCCGGCAGACGCCGATCGGCCTTTGCAACTCGATGCCCTACAAGCAGCCTTTGACGGTGAGGATTCAACAAATGACGCCGCCCATGCGCTCGATGCCCTGGAGGCGCTGCTGGACGGCGCCGCCAATGACGCACAAAGTCGACAGGAAATTATTTTTGTCGATGCCGCGACACCCGATTATGAAGTCCTGCTCGAAGGCATAGCCGACGATCCGAATACCCGATACCAGATCGTAATACTGCAATCGGGCCAGGACGGCATCGAACAGATGACGCGCACGCTTGACGGGATGCAGGGTGTCGATGCCATTCACCTGGTCAGTCACGGCAACCAGCAGGGCCTGCAACTGGGCGACACCTGGCTATCGAACGACAACCTGGATACCTACAACGAGCAATTGAAGCGTTGGGCCTTCGCTCTAGACGAGAATGCCGACCTGTTGATTTACGGCTGTGACCTGGCGGCGGGCGCGGAAGGCCGCTTATTGATCAGTCAGTTGGCAGAACTCACCACGGCCGATGTGGCCGCGAGCGATGATTTGACCGGTGCCGCCGCGTTGGGCGGCGACTGGCAGTTCGAATACAACACCGGTGATATCGAAAGCGGCGTGGCGATCACTACCACGGCGCAACAGACCTGGTCCAACGTGCTCGCCACGATCAATGTAACCATTACCGGTGATATCGTCGACGCCTTCGACGGCGAGACTTCGCTACGCGAGGCGATAACCCTGGCAAACGGGCTCGCGGGGCTCGATGAAATTGTTCTGGGTGCCGATACCTACACCCTGAGCATCGCAGGAAATGATAATAACAATGCTGTCGGTGATCTCGACATCCGGGATCACCTGATAATTCGCGGCGCCGGGGCAACGAATACCATTATCGATGGCGGCGGGGCCGCCTTGGGCGACAGGGTGTTCGAAACGGTTAACTCTTCGCAGGCGGTCCAATTCTCACTGTTCGATCTCGCGATAACCAATGCCGCTGCCGGGGTTAGCGACGGCGGCGCGCTGTTCGTGGGCAAGGACGATGTCGCCACCCTGACCAATGTCGTCATCGGCAACAATCAGGCGAAGACAGGCGGTGGCATCGCTGTCGATGTCGACGCCAGCCTCAACCTCGACCGGGTGATTTTCAGCAACAACGTCGCAGACGATAAAGGCGGCGCGCTAAGCGTTGTGAATAAAGGTTCGGTGACCGGCAGCGATGTACTGTTCAGCACTAACAGCGCGACAGCTTTAAGCGGCGGGGCGATCAACAATTTCGGCAATGTCAGCCTCGACCGGGTGCTGTTCGACAACAACAATGCCGTCACGGGCGGCGCCATTCATAATGAGGGCGGGACCGTCAAACTGAGCAATGCCACCCTGAGTGGAAATAACGCTAGCGTCAGCGCTGGCGCCATCAACAATATCGTAAATACATCGTCCGAACCCGGTACGCTGAACATCGTCAATTCGACTTTTACCGCGAATACTTCGCCCGGCGTGAACGGCATTCTGCAGGATGCGGTCTCCATCGTCGACATTCGAAACAGCATCCTCAATGACGGCGGTTCCAATATATCCGGGGGCACGATCAATTCGCTGGGTAATAATATCGATAGCGACGGCAGCGCCGCGCTCGCCGGGCCTGGTGACCTGGTCGGTAACCCGATGCTGGGTGCGTTGGCGGATAACGGCGGCTATACCCAGACGCATGCCCTGCTATCGGGCAGTATTGCGATTAATTCGGGTAATAGTACCGGCACCCCGGTCACAGACCAGCGCGACCAGATCAGGATCGGCGCCACCGATATCGGCGCCTATGAATTTACCGATTACGGCCTGATCTGGGGGGATGTGGGAACCGACAGTATCGTCGTGGCCACGCTCGATGGCAACCATGCCACCGATCTGATAACGGGTCTCGACGACCCGACCAGCGTGGCGATCGATCCAGACGGGGGTAAAGTCTACTGGGCCAATGTAGGCACCGGTACCATCGAGCGCGCCAACCTCGATGGTAGCGGCAGGGAAGTCGTTGTTTCCGGACTGGGCGGCCCTATCGCCATCGATCTTTACCTCGCGGGCGGCAAGATCTACTGGACGGATGGAAGCAATACCTTGTTGCGCGCCAACCTCGATGGCAGCTCGCAGGAAATAATCAGCGGCTTTCCGGTCGGCTCGACGGGCGTCGCGGTCGACGGCCCAGGCGGCATGGTTTACTGGGTAGATGACGGTTCTGATACGATCGGGGAGACCAGCCTGACTGGTGCAGGCACCGGAAATCTCGTCACTACCAATGTTGGTAACACGGCGGATCTGGCGCTCGATCTGGTCAATGACAAGATCTACTGGACCAATACTTCGACAGGGCAACTCTGGCGCGCCAACCTTTCGGACGGCCTCGGCGTCATAAACCTGAATGTAGGCGGCACACCTTACGGACTGGCGCTCGATCCCGTTGGCAACAAGACCTACTGGATGGATTCTGGCGCCGGCGAACTGTATCGAGTCGATCTGTCGAACGGTGCCAATCGCATCACCCTGTACAGTGGACTCGCAGACCCCCGAGACGTGGATTTTTTCACGATGA
>JAOTUD010000239.1 GCA_029864065.1 Gammaproteobacteria bacterium
CAAATGCGTATAACAGGAAGCCGGCACTAACCTCGGGCAGGGACTGATCCTCGAAGTAGATCACGGCTAAAAAATATACCATCGCCACCGGCCAGGCATAGAGGAAACGCACGTAGGCGGCGCCCATGGTCGACAACTTGCCCTTGAGGTGTTTCTGCAGTGCCGAACGTATGTTCTGAAAAAACGCCGCGGCAATGGTAAGCGGGATCCATAACTCCATGGTCCGCAGTGTATCGGAAAACCTTTCCTTCCGAATCTTTCTCGTAAACCGATCAGAAGACTGGAAAATTTCTCGCAGAGGCGCGGAGCTCGCGGTGGTCGCGGAGGGGAATGGATGATAGGGGCCTCCACGTTATCCCGCCTCGGCGGCCCTGCGAACTCGGCGCCTCTGCGAGAAAAACCGAAACCTGCCGGACCGATCGATGCCGTCCAGGCTTCGGGATAGTGGCGGCAGTTGTTATGATGCCGATAGTTAACCTGGAGGCATGGGATGGCTGAATATTATCTCGCTCAACTCAATATCGCGAAAATGAAATTCGCGTTCGCTGATCCGCAAATGCAGGAATTCGTTATGTTGCTCGACGAGGTCAACGCGCTCGCCGATGCCGCTCCCGGTTTTGTCTGGCGACTGCAAACCGAAGAGGGGGACGCGACTGCGGTCGATTTTTTTGGCCCCGGCTACCTGGTCAACATGAGCGTCTGGCAGGATATCGAGTCGCTGCGTAACTATGTTTTGCGCTCCGCTCACAAGAACGTGCTGGCGCGCCGCAAGGAATGGTTCGAACGCATGGAAGATGCCTACGCGGTATTGTGGTGGATTCCGGCGGGCAGGATACCGTCGCTCGAGGAGGCGGGCGAGCGTCTCGAGAGCCTGCGCAACGACGGCGCCAGCGCGCGCGCATTTACCTTCAGGCAAGTGTTCGATCCCGAGTAATCCGTCGGATGATACTTACCCGTAACCTCGTCATCGCGCTGATCGCGACGATCATATCTTTCAGCACGCTCTATATTCCGCAGCCGATGCTACCGTTGCTGGCCGATAGCTTCGGGGTGTCCGTCGGCGAGGCCGGTTTGTTGATGACCCTGGCGATGTTGCCGCTGGCGGTCGCTCCGGTGGTTTACGGCTATTTTCTGCAGGCGATTCCGGCGCGGCTGATGCTGATCGTCGCGCTCGGGCTGCTCGCGCTGAACCAGGTTTGTTTCTACCTCGTCGAGGAATTCTGGCAGATGCTGTTATTGCGTTTTCTGCAGGGTTTGCTGCTACCGGCGATCTTCACCGCGTTGATGACCTATTGCGCCAGCACGGTACCGGTGACGATGGTGCGGCGTGCGCTCGGGTTTTACATCGGTGCGACGATACTCGGTGGATTCTGCGGTCGCCTGGTGGGTGGAATTTTTGCCAGCTGGTTCGACTGGCACACGGCATTCGTCGTCATGGGCCTGATGCAACTGCTACCGCTGATACTGTTACTGAAAGCCGAGTCGGATGCCGACATCAACTTTGCGCGCCTGGATCGAAAGAGCGTTTACCGGGTGCTCGGCGAGCGCAATTACCGCCTCATGTTCATCGCGCTGGCGTCGGTGTTTTTCGTCTTTTCGGGGATTCTGAATATTATCCCGTTTCATTTGCGGGACCTCGAGCCGGGCAGCACGCCACTGGTGATCTCGATGCTGTATCTCGGTTACCTGATCGGCGCCCCGGTGTCATTTTGCAGCGACAGGATCAGCGGCAAACTGCGCGACGAACGTACCGGCCTGCTGCTGGGACTGGGCATCCATGCCTGTGGGCTGGTGATGCTGCTGTTCGTGGCCTTCCACGGGCTGATCCTGATGATGTTTTTGCTGGCGGCGGGATTTTTCCTGATGCATGCCCTGCTGTCCGGGCTGGCCAACCATATCGCCAGCGAACACCGGGGAGTCGTCAACGGGCTTTACGTGTCGATTTACTACTTCAGCGGCGCGCTCGGTTCCTGGCTACCCGGATACCTGTACGAGGCGCTGGCCTGGCGGGGCATGATCCTGCTTTTCATGTTAATCCTCGTGGTATGCGCCTGGAGTATCATCCGGTTCGACAACCCGGCAAGCCGGGGGAATCCCCCGCGTAAACCGTAATTGTTCTTGCGGCGCGTAGCGCTTACCATTGAATCCGTAACTACCGAACGACAACGATGCCGCATATTATTCTCGAATACTCGTCCAGCCTGCCCGAGCTGCCGGATATCCGCGCCCTGTTCGACGGTATCCACCAGGGGTTCAACCGCATCGGCGGCATCAGCCTGGACAATTGCAAGAGTCGGGCGCGCGTCGCCGAGCCCTTTTATATCGGTGATGGCGACCCCGACAATGCGTTTATCCATCTCGGTATCGAATTCGTCAGGGGGCGCAGCGACGAGGTCAGGCAGGCGCTCGGGCGCGAGTGCCTCGACTCGCTCGGGCGCTACTACCATCTGCACCTGTCGGACAGGCTGCAAATCACGGTCCAGATCGAGGATATTGCGCTCGACTTCTACTTCAAGGATCCTGCCGGGACGCTTAACTACCAATGAAAAAGAGCAGCAAAACGCCGTTCATGGCGGCGCCGGATTACGGTCACTCGCTGGCCGGTTTTACCGTCAACGTGCTGAGCGCCGATTTAGCGCGCGCGCTGGTGTTTCAGCGCGACGTGCTGCAGGCCATGGTTTTGCACGAGGACGACGACCTGTTGGTCCTGCGCGGCTATGGCAGCAACTGGATGGTGCACGCCGACCACAGCTACGACAAGCACCCGTTGCTCGCCGACACCCGGGACCAGCCCCGGCGTGGTGCCGGGGTCGAACTGCGCCTGCATGGCTGCGATCCCGATGGCGCGGCCGAGCGCGCGCGACAGCATGGTTTCAGCGTGCTGGATGGTCCGCGCGACCAGCCCGGCCACGGTTTGCGCGAGGCCCATATCGTCGATGACGACGGCTATGTCTGGGTCCCCGACGTCCCCGTCTAAACTCTCTCTAGTCCCTTCGATTATCGATTTAAATTCTTGAACAATTTCTCGCAGAATCGCGGAGAGCGCAGAGGGCGCAGGGATTTGGCAGGCTATCCCAATTTTGGTAATAACCATATAGCCCCTTCGCCGCGATCTAGGCGTCTCCACGTCTCTGCGAAAACCGGCCAGGGAACTCACCGATGAGAGAGAAGGAGGATGCCCGGATCTTTTTTGCGCTGTGGCCGGACCCGGCGACGCGCCAGCGGCTGTCGCAAAGCGCGCGGCAACTGCCGGTCGAACGACCGGCCCGGCGCGTCCCCGATTACAACCTGCACCTGACGCTGCACTTTGTCGGCAACGTAGGTAGCGACGAGCTGACCTGTTTGCGGCAACGGGCAAGGCGGGCCCCCGGCGAGGCCTTCGAACTGCTAATCGATGGTGCCGGCCACTTCGCCAGATCCCGGGTTGCGTGGTTGGGCTGCAGCGAGATTCCGCCCGCGCTGCAGCGGCTGCACGATCGTCTGGGTGGCTGCCTCGAGCCCTGCGGTTACCAACCCGATACGAGGAGATTCAATCCACATGTCACGGTCGCGCGTAACATGATCCGCTTTCCTCTCGTGGAAACGATCGCACCGATTTCGTGGCAAGTGGACAGTTTTGAGCTGATCGAGTCGCGCGCATTCGAAAATGGCGTAAAATACGAGGTCGTCGAAACCTACCCGATAGCATGAGCGATAACGATTCTTTCAAGCTGCCCCCCGAGGTACTGCAGCGCCTGACGCGGCGTTCGGACACCCGCGGGCTGATCCAGCTGACGGCGCACCTGGCGGCGCTGCTGCTCGCCGGTATCGGGGTGCATTCGAGCCGCGACAGCCTGTGGCTGCTGTTGACGCTGCCGGCTTACGGCGCCGTGCTGATTTTTCTGTTCGCGGCCCTGCACGAGACGATTCATTACACCGCGTTCAAGACAGGCTGGCTCAATAACCTGGTTGCGGCGCCGGTCGGGTTTCTGCTGCTGACCCCGTTCCAGTATTTCCGCGCCTTTCACTACCTGCACCACCGGCATACGCAGAACCCGGCACTGGACCCCGAACTGATCGATATGAAGCCCCTGATCGACAAGCGCTACTGGTGGTACCTGACCGGGCTGCCGACCTGGTGGCAAAGCCTGGTCTCGATCTGGCGACACGCGCAGGGCCAGGTCGACGAAAGCTATATCGAGGCGCGACACCACGCCACGATCGTCAACGAGGCCCGCGTTCACCTGGCCGGGTACGCGCTACTGCTGCTGTTTGGCATCGTGACGTCGAGCGCCGCGCTGTGGTGGTACTGGGTGCTGCCCGCGTTGCTTGCGCAACCTCTGTTGCGCCTGTACCTGCTGCCCGAGCACAGCGGCTGCGATTTGAACGATAACATGCTCGAGAATTCGCGCACCACCTACACCACGCCGCTGTTGAATTTCCTGGCCTGGAACATGCCTTACCATGCCGAGCACCATTATCTCGCGTCGGTGCCGTTCCACGCGCTGCCCGCGCTGCACGCCTATACCGGCCAAAGGGTCAAGCACAAGGGCGACGGGTACTTCCAGGTAAACCGCGAAATTGCGGGCTAGACGCGGGCTTTTATAAAGGCCGCGATCTCCATCAACGATCGCGCCGCTTCGGGGGTGGGGTAAAATTCGAACACGTGCCACATGCCTTCCCAGACGCGCAGGTCGCAGTCGACGCCGGCGGCTCTCATGCGCTGCGCGAGGCGCAGGCACTGGCTCAGCAACAGGTCACGGCTGCCGGTGGTGATCAGGGTCGGCGGCAATCCGTCCATGTCACCGTGGAGCGGCGATATCCCGGGCTCGTCGAGCGCATGACCGTTGGCGTGCAGGCTGGCCGCGAGGTCGACCCAGGCGTTGCTGAGGGTCGGATCGCGGTGGTCGTTGAAACCATGACTGTCGCCCTGGTTGGCGAGATCGCACCACGGCGATAACAGCGCGGCGCAGGCCGGCATCGGCAGCCCGTCGCGGCGGATTTGCTGCAGCAGCGCCAGCACCTGGTTGCCGCCGGCCGATTCGCCGCAAACGGCCATGCGCGGCGGGGTATAGGCATCGAGCAACACCGGGTATACCTGTTGCATGTCCCGCTGCGGTTCGGGGTAGGGGTGTTCCGGCGACAGTCGATAGTCGACCATGACCACCCGCGCCGCGCAGTGCAGGGCAAGCGGGATCGCGATGATCAGGTCTTCGTAGGTGCTGCCGCCGACGTAGCCGCCACCGTAGGCATACTGGATGCAGGGCCCCTGGCTCTGCGACCACGCCGGCGGTGTCAGCTGCTTGCAGGGTACCCCGGCAATCTCGATATCGCTGATTTCGCCGGCAAAATCCTCGAGCGCCCTTGCGACATAAGGGGTATAGGCGGCGCGCGTGTCGTCACGGTACCGTTCCAGCTTGTCCGGTTCGGGCAACGCCAGTCCCGTGGCCTCCATGTCGGCCCGC
>JAOTUD010000240.1 GCA_029864065.1 Gammaproteobacteria bacterium
TTTGCAACGCCGCGAGGAACGCCGGCACGTCGCGCACGGTTTCGAGAAATATCGCGATCACGCGCGTGGATTCCCGCTCCAGCAGGTAATCCATGTAGTCGGCCACAGTGGCGTTGATTTCCTGGCCGCTCGCGATGACGTGGTTGAAGCAGAAGCGCGCGTCGTTGTTGGCGAGGTAAGTCATCGCCGAACCCGAGTGCAGGATCAGTCCGATATGGCCTCTCGGCCTGCCGGCGGGCGGATAATCGAAACTGATCATGACGTTGTCGTCGTAGTTGTAGAAGCCCATCGAATTGCCCCCGCAGACCGGGATACCGGCAGCGGCGGCCTGCTCTCTGAGGCGGTCGGTCAGTTTCGGCCCGGTTTCGTTTTCGATGTAGTTCGACGCGTAAATCACGATGCCGCCGACGCCGAGCGCCAGCGCCCGCGCGAAACTCCGTTCCAGCGCCAGGCCGCTGATCGCGTAGACCACCAGATCCGGCACCAGCGGCAAATCGGTCAGCGTCGCATAGCAGCGCTCGCCGTGGAGCTCGGCGTACTTCGGGTTCACCGGGAATATCTTGCCGGCGTAACTACTGTGCAAGAGCTGGCGATGGGTGGTTGCGGCGAGACTGCCGGGTCGCTCCGAGGCGCCGACGATGGCGATCGATTGCGGGGACAACATGCGGGTTAACCAGTGCGCCATTAGGAAAAAGGGAATCAGTGATTGCGCCTCGATTTTGACATATATTGGCGCTATTCACATACAGGAATCGGGTGACGATATGAACCAGGAAGTGCGCGTGGCGAGCCACGATCAAGTTGTTGAAATCACGATCGACCGGCCGCCGGCGAACGCGATCAATCCGGGCGTATCGAACGCCATTTACGAGGCACTGACGATGCTGCAGGACGACGACGATCTGCGCGTCGGCATCATCACCGGCGGCGGCAACCGTATTTTCAGCGCCGGCTGGGATCTCAAGGAAATCGCCGCAATCGACAGCAACGAGGCAGCGGTCAACAGCGCGTTTCAGTGCCCTGGCGGATTTGCCGGCATCAGCGAATTCTGGGGCCTCAGGAAACCGGTTATCGCGGCGATCAACGGTATCGCGGTCGGCGGCGGTTTCGAAATCGCGCTGTCCTGCGATCTGATCGTTGCCGCCGACCATGTCGAGTTTTTCCTGCCCGAGATGCAGCGCGGTTTCCTGCCCGACGTCGGCGCGGTGCAAATCCTGCCGCGACGCGTGCCCTACAACGTCGCGATGGATTTACTCTACACCGGGCGTCGCATGGGTGCAGCCGAGGCCCGGCGTTGGGGACTGGTCAGCCGGGTTTGCGCCGCCGACGCGTTGATGGATACGGCGCGAGCGCTGGCGCGCGATATCGCAAGGGGTGCGCCGCTGGCGTTGCAGGCGCTGAAAGAGGTGGTGCCGGCGATTTACAACCTGCCGCTGCCGGACGCCTTCGCCGCTACCAAGCCCGGCAACGATGCGCTGCCGATCTACCAGCAGATGCTGATGTCGGAAGATTTCATGGAGGGTCCGCGCGCGTTTGCGGAAAAGCGCGATCCGGTCTGGAAAGGAAAGTAGAGCGTCGGCGATATCCCGACGGCCCGGGCTGACCTGCAGCACGTTTTGAGCGCGCGCGCAGCGACTCGCGGACACCCGATCAGGCGATCTCGAACAGGCCCGCCGCGCCCATGCCGCCGCCTACGCACATCGACACCACGACGTACTTCGCGCCGCGGCGGCGACCCTCGATCAGGATATGCCCGGTGAGACGCGCCCCGGTCATGCCATAGGGGTGACCGATCGAGATCGAACCACCGTGCACGTTGAATTTGTCGTTGTCGATACCGAGGTAATCCCGACAATAAAGCGTCTGGCAGGCGAAGGCCTCGTTGATTTCCCACAGATCGATGTCGTCGATGCCGAGGCCGTGTTGTTGCAGCAGTTTCGGAATCGCGTAGATCGGGCCTATACCCATTTCCTCGGGCGCGTTGCCAGCGACCGCCATACCGCGGTAAATGCCTAACGGCTGCAGCCCGCGTTTTTGCGCGAGCGAGGCTTCCATAAGCACGCAGGCCGAGGCGCCGTCGGACAACTGGCTCGCGTTGCCGGCGGTGATCGTGCCACCCTCGATGACCGCATTGAGACCGGCCAGGCCCTCGAGCGTGGTTTGCGGACGGTTGCCCTCGTCCCGCGACAGGGTCGCGTCGCTATAGCTGATTTCCCCGGTCTCCCTGTCCTTGATCGCGCGCGTGGTCGCGATCGCCACGATTTCATCGTCGAATGCGCCGGCTTCCTGCCCGGCGGCGGTACGCATCTGCGATTGCAGCGCATACTCGTCCTGCGCTTCGCGCGTGATGCCGAACTTGTCGACGACGAATTCGGCCGTTTGCAGCATCGGCATGTACGCATGCTCGGCATGCACGACCACGTTGGCGTCGGCCTGCTCGGCCACCCATGGGAAGTACTGGTTTTGCACCGCCGAGATATTGTCCTGCCCACCGGCGACGACGATATCCATTCCGTCGACGATGATTTGCTTGGCGGCGGTCGCGATCGCCATCAATCCCGACGAACACTGCCGGTCGATGGTTTGCCCCGAGACCGTCACCGGCAATCCGGCGGCCAACCCCGACAACCGACCGATATTCATGCCGGCAGTGCCGGCCGTCAGCACCGCGCCGATAATGACATCGTCGACTTCTGCGCCGTCGACGCCGGCGCGCGCGACGGCATGGCGAATCGCATGCGCCGTCATCGTCGGCGATTTGATATTGTTGAGCGTGCCTTTGAAAGCAACCCCGATCGGGGTGCGCGCGGTTGCTACGATTACTGCGTCTTTCATGATAGCGGAAACTGCCGATGGTTCAGGATCGTGGCATTATACCCCAGGCGATGAAAAGGGAGCACGCATCTATATATCCATTGTTCTGTTTTTTCTTGCCGGATAATAAATACCTCCCCGTTTTCAATCCCGCGACCCCCTCCAGCAACTATCCGTCCAGCGCCCGCGACAGCTCGTCGATGATACCCTGGAACCGTTCATCGATTTCAATCCGGGCGTCGTAAATCGACTCGGTCTGGGCGACGCCGGCTGCGATAATATTCTTCAGCGTCGCTTGCTGGCGCTCGCTCAGGTTCATCCCGCCCAGGGACTTCTGCAATTCGACGCCCAGCGCGGAAACGATCTCGGCCAACCTCGTCTTTTGCCGGCCGTGCAACTCGTCGATCTTGCCGAGGTAGTCTCGCGTCGCGTCCAGCACCTGCGCGAACGCCTGCCGGCGTCTATCGAGCAGCGCCCGGGCGTGCATCGCATGGATGCGCGTGTCCATTGCTTCGATCAGTATCGACAGGTGTTCGCGAACGCGGTCTATTTTCTCGGCTGCTGCCGGCAGGTTTCGCACCAGCAGGGTGGCGTGATCGGAACTAACCGCGAGGCGCGTGCCGAACCGGACCACGCGGTCCTGACCGCGCAGGCTTTCGAGGATCTGGTATTCCATCGGCCGGTCGATGTCGTCGCTGAACCAGACCCGGTTTTGCGGCTGATCCAGAATTAGCAGGCTGCTGTCGAGTTCGAATTCACGCAGACAGTCGAACACGTCGCGGGCAAGCTCGTCGAGTGTATTGGCGGTCTGGCAGCGGTGCAGGAACCTGACGACCATGCCGAGTTCCCCGGTGGTGCCCAGGTTGTCCATCAGGGCCTCGGCGGCCCGGTCTGAAATCGTCTTGAGTTCGAGCCTGGCCCGCTGGCTCGCCAGCACGATTTCTATCTTCTTTTGCAGGATCTCCTCGCTGAAGGGCTTGGTGATGTAGTCGTCGCCACCGGCCTCGTAGCCCGCCATCAGCTCCTCCTTCGAGGCCAGCGCGGATACGAAAATAATCGGAATGTCGGCCGTTTCGGGATCCGACTTCAGTTCTTCGCAGGTCGCGAGGCCGTCCATGTCGGGCATGTTGACATCGAGCAGTATCAGATTGGGTTTTCGCATGGCGACCTGCTGCAGGCAGCCTGCACCCGAGGTCGCGGTAGCCAGCTCGTAATTTTCCTGCAACAGTTCTTCGAGGATCACCAGGTTGACTGGTTCGTCATCCACACAGAGTATCAAGCCCTTTTCACTCATCGGTTTCTTATGCAACGCCCGGAATTTGTCCCGTTATAGAGTATCTGACTGTTAATGAGTAGACAAAAAAGCTTTTTTACTCGATTGTCATAAGCTATCACGTGGACAAATTATTCTTCGCTTGTAAGTTCTCATTTTGTTCTCTATAGTAATTCGGTAACCGGGAATTATCGATGCAGCAAAACGAGCTATTCGCAAAAATAAAACTCCTGTCGACCTCGATGGGAGCGCCCCCGGGACTGACCGAACTGGGCCGGGTCGCGGCCGGAATCCCGCTCGAAGCGGTCGAGGAAAAGCAGCGCAGCGAGTTGCTCGAACTGCTGACGGCCCCGGGCCGATACGCGCTGCAGGTGGGTGACGACTCGATGTCCGAGGCCGGAATCCTGGCTGGGGATTTCGTCGTCGTGCAAAGCCAGCGCCAGGCCCGCGACGGCGACATCGTCGTGGCGCTGCTGGACAGCGAACTGGTGATCCTGAAACGAATCCGCTTCGCCCCGCAAAACCGGGTTCGGCTCCTCGCCGACGATCCCGCAGGCGAAGACCTGGTGGTCGACGATTCCCGTATCGTGATCCAGGGCAGGGTCGTGGGCCAGATGCGGCGTTACCGGTGAATAGCCGCCCCCGCGAGGGCTGGCCGCGCGTCATCCTGCTCGCGGACATGAACGCTTTCTTTGCTTCCGTCGAACAGGTCGATCATCCCGAGTGGCGCGCCAGGCCGATCGCGCTGACCAACGGCGACGTCGGCACCTGCATCATCACCTGTTCCTACGAGGCGCGCGCCTGCGGCGTCAGGACCGGCATGCATATCGCCGAGGCCAGGCGACTGTGCCCGGAGCTCATCAGGGTTTCCAGCCGGCCGCGGCGCTACGCCGAGGTGTCCTCCAATATCATGCGCGCGCTGTCACGCTTCACGCCCGACATCGAAGTCTTTTCGGTGGACGAGGCCTTCCTCGACGTCACCCGCTGCCAGCGACTCTGGGGCGGCCCGCGCGAGACGGCGCTGCGGGTAAAACAGGCGGTTTACGAAAGTTCGGGGGTGTTGTGCTCGGTTGGCGTCAGCGGCGACAAGACCACCGCCAAGTTTGCCGCGAAACAACGTAAACCGGACGGCCTGACCCTGATCCCGCCATCGCAGGCGCACGCGCGCCTCGCCGCTACCGCGCTGACCGAACTGTGTGGCGTCGGTTCGGGTATCGCCAACCTGCTCGCCGGTTACGGCGTGCATACCTGTGGAGACTTGCAGCGGCTGCCGATCAGCGTGCTCGGCAAGCGTTTCGGCAATCCCGGCCGGCGTATCTGGCTGATGGCCCAGGGGCTGGACCCGGAACCGGTCA
>JAOTUD010000241.1 GCA_029864065.1 Gammaproteobacteria bacterium
CACGTGAACGTGGTGAATAACTGCGTGTTCTGCCATAACGGTTCGATAGCGACAGGTAAAAACCCCGGCCATATCCAGTCAACCTCGACCTGCGAAGACTGTCATCGAACCTCCAGCTGGGCGCCGGTCTTGCGGGTCGATCACGGGTCCGTACTCGGGACCTGTTTCAGTTGCCATAATAACGTCATCGCGCGCGGCAAGGGTCCGCTGCACGTTCCGTCCAGCAACGATTGCTCGGTTTGTCATAGCGTTACCGGCTGGGTTCCGGCGTTCTAACGATCGGCCTCCCGGGGTATCTATGTCAAACGCGGCAACAACAATCTTAAATGCCAGGAATCGCGAAATTAGCAGCTCCGATGGGAAATCTCGGGAAAATGGATTCGATGAAAATTTACGTCGTCGCAATGCCTGAAATCGAGGCAAAAGTTGTTCTGGATGCCTGATATCAGCAAACTATATTTACCGCTGGTGGCGATTCTGGCCAGCCTCTGGCCCGGCCTGGTCCCGGAGGCTTTCGCGGCCGATTACGAAATCATCGGCATCGAGTCCGTATTCCACAACCCGCCTCGATCCGCACCGATAGGTTCCCATGCCATTATCGTCACATCCAGCACTCGGCGCTTCAACAACTTGCCGCGAAATACCCGGAATGCGCTGCAGGAATACTTTGTTTACCAGACGAAGGTTAAGGTAAGCGAGGGCATATATTACCGTCTCGCCCTCGGAAACTTCGGCACGGCAAACGATGCACGGGCGGTACTCAGGCTGCTCAAACCGACTTTTTCGGATGCCTGGATTTATCATAGAACAGCCGCAGAACGCCTGCAGCTGGAGGCCTTCTTAAATAAACTGGAACCTGGGCCGGTGGTCGACGAGAGCAAGGCCATGCCCGAGTCCGCCGACGGTTTGCTGGATAAGGCCAGGCAAAAGTTTCTGGACGGCAACTTCCCGGCGGTAATCGCGCTTACCGACAGGGTGGTTTTGAGCGGGAATCTGGAACAGCTGCAGGCGGCGCTCGAACTTGCGGGCAGCGCGCGCGAGCGGGAAGGCAAATTCGCCCAGGCCATGGTGTTATACGAGGCCCTGCTGGATACCAGTCCGCCGCCAGAAACAGCCGCGCGCGTGGCAAGCCGGCTGGAGGGCATTCGCACCATGAGCATCAAACCCAGGAATCGCCTGCCGGGCGCGGTTGCCAAAGCAGATGAAAAGCCGTGGACTTTTCGCGGTGTATTGCATCAGTATTATCGCGATGACGTGATCGAAAAGACGGATCAAGGTTCCGAAAAGGTGAACCAGGTTTTTGTCACCGACGTCGACCTGCACCTGCAGCGTCACCGGGACGCGGATATACTGTCATTTCAGATCGATGCCGGGCTGGTTGCCGACCTCTTGCATGACAGCACCGACAACAGGGTTTCCCGGGCCAACATCAGCTATGCCAGGGACGAATTTCGCACCATCGCCGGGCGCCAGTTACGTTCAGTAACGGGCGTGCAGGGGCGATTCGATGGATTGACCTATAGCGATTTGTCGCGATCCGCTTTTCAGCCCAGTTACTTCCTCGGGAACCTGGTGCAATCGTCCTACGACGGTCTTGGCAGTGACAATCCCCTGCTTGGCGCCAATCTTGATTTCAGCCCCTACGACTGGCTGGATGTCAATTTGTACGTGATAAGCCAGGAAGTGTCCGGATTGACGGATCGGCGGGCGATCGGTAGCGAATTTCAACTTCACGACGACAGCGGATTCATTTTCGGCATCGTCGACTATGACGTTTTCTATCAGGATTTGAACAATATTACCGTCATTTCAAATTACCGCTACGATCCGCGCTGGACCTTCAACATGACGCTGGGGCGCCTGAATGCGCCAACGCTGGCAACGAGCGACGCGCTGCAGGGTCAGGCGGCGACAACCATAGAGGAGCTCAAGGCGACCTTCACCAGCGACGAAATTTACCAGTTGGCGCAGGACCGCAGCAGCAAGAGCACCATGCTGTATTTCGGCGTCACCTACAACCTGGACGACAGCCGGCAATGGAATTTTGCTTTCTCCTATTTTGACCTGGATGCCACCAGAGCTTCCGGGGGAGTCGACGCGCTACCGTCGACGACGGATACCCAGGTTTCGGTGGACTACGCTGTCAGGGACTTTTTTTCGATAAATGACTACACCTCGATGGGCGCCAGGTTTTCCGATTCGGATACCAGCGAAATCGTATCGCTGCGCCTGAGAAGTCGGTTCGCGGGATCCCGGAACCTGGTTTACGATCCGCGAGTTCAACTGGATTTCCGCAGCAGTGTCAGAACCGGGGTCGACCAGATAATTCTGAAGCCGACATTAAAACTCAGGTATCGGGCAACAAAAAATCTCGATTTCGAAGCGGAATTCGGTTTCGAGTACTCCGATGTCGACCTGCCTGATTTCGACCGGCAACTCGCATACACCTGGTTTCTTGGCTATGCCTATTTTTTCTGACGCGAAAGGCCGAAATCCCGAAATCGGTTTCAATCAGATATCCACATCGTCGGGGGCAGGGCCCGCCAAAAGAGCATCCGTGGAGCTTACGCGGTCTTAATTCGCACGGCACGCCCGATTTTTTTCTTTTTGACCGATTAAATTCGGTCGCCATAGATCGGCGGTTGTCATCTTATTTCCGACCAAATGTACCGATTGACCTACAAGCGGTATCAGGTCGCGAGCACGGGTGACGTCATCCATCAGGTAGCCTGAAATCAGAGAACCTTTTGCGCATTATTCCCATTTCAATTCTCATTTCTTGGGATACTATTCCCATTACCTACCCCGACGCACGCCCAGGGATAAGTGGCGATACGGGATCGGTTATTTCTAAAGCCTGGGGGAAACAGGAAATTAAAACCACGCTTACGATGGCTACCCCGATGACGCAAAGGATTTCACTTGGACGCGCCCGCTACCTGCTGGCCTGCGCGCTCGTGTTGCTGTTCGCCGCATGCGGCGGGGGCCCGGGCGAGGTCGATGTCCACGGGACCACGACTGCAATTGCCGACAAAGCGAGCGAAATCGTGGCCCGGACCGGACCCATCGTGGCCGTGCGCGTCGGCGAAACGGCTTACCTGAGCGATAACAATTCCTTTACCAGCTCAACCGATCCGATGAGCCTTCAGTGGGCCTTTGCGGCAAAACCCGAAACGAGCAAGGCCGTGTTACAGGGCCCAACCTCCGCCAATCCCAGTTTCGTTGCCGACGCCAGGGGAACCTACGCGGTGCAACTGGTCGTCAGCGCTGGGAACCTTTCCAGCCAGCGCGCCATACAACTGGTAGTTGCGACGATTGATCCCGAGCGGGTCACCGGGGAATATTTCCACCAGGGCCTGTCTTCCAGCTGTCAGAACTGCCACAACGACGAGCAGACGACGAGAACGGCCAAGTCGGGGAACCACATCGCCACCAGCAACCTGTGCGAAACCTGTCATACCCCGCTGGGTTGGCTGCAAACACCTTTCGTCGATCACCAGGAAGTATCGGGCAGCTGCAGCCAGTGCCATAATAACGATATCGCCATCGGTAAATCCGATTTTCATTCCGCGACCAACGCCGAGTGCGACGATTGCCACAACACCACCAGTTTCCTGGCGCTGAATGCGGACGGCAGCTTCGATCACTCGGGGATAATCCGGGCCTGCTCCGGTTGCCACAACGGCACCGTGGCGCGCGGCACGCCCTCTCCTCCCGATGGTACGCACCCGGACACCGATACCGACTGCGGCTTTTGCCATACGACAGACACTTTTCTCGGCGCATTTCCGGATCACAACGATCCGAACATCGTCGGGCCCGCCGGGGGCATCACCTGCGCTTCCTGTCATGTCCTCGACGGCAGCGGCTCGGCGCTGGGGCACCCCGGGCATCCCGATACATCGACCTTCGATTGCTCTTACTGTCATGGTATCGTGACCTTCAGCCTCGACGCCTTTTTCAATCATGGCCTCGTTGATCCCGCGGTAATACCTTGCGCAACCTGCCATAACGACAGCAACACGATTAACGCAATCGGAGCAACGCCCACGCCGCCGCACCCGGCCAGGACCGATTGCGCATCATGCCACAGCGCCGACAATGCGCCCGGCACGAATGCGCGCAGTTTCGCATACGTTTCATCCTTCGATCACACCGGTGTCACCACCGACTGTGCGCAATCCGGATGCCATACGGGCCTGGTCGGAGAAGCGTCGGGCATGCATACCAACCACCTGCCGACCGGCGAGGATTGCAGTGTCTGCCATACCCCGGGCGCCTTTAGCACCGGTGTGTTTACGCATGGGCCGGGTTACCTCGCACCTACCAATCAGTGCGCAGACTGCCATGACGATGTGATTACTGGCGGCAAGCTGCCGAGCCATTTTCCGACCCCGCTGGGTGCGAACCAGGACTGCGCCGACTGCCACAACACGACGGACTTCACCAGCGGGCCGCCGCCGTTCGATCACCTGAACATCGATCCGAACAATTGCATGACGTGCCACAACGGCAACTTCGACACGACCGGCAACACGCTCTACGGCAAACCCGGGACTCATCTGCCGGTCAGCCAGGATTGCAGCGTGTGTCACACCACCAGCGTCCCTTTCTGGCAGGTGACGAACTTCGGCCACCCGGGCATTACCAACAACTGCGAAAGTTGCCACGGCGGCAATCCCGATTACGTCGCGGTCGGCGCGATCGGCAAGAAGGCGTTCCATATTCCGGCGGTCAACCAGTGCCTGACCTGCCACATCGACACCAGCAGCGGTGGATTTGCGTCGCCGAACCGGTTTCTCAGTAACGTGCACGCCAATTACACGAATGGTTGCGAGGGATGCCACGTCAGCCGTTTCCTGGCCGCTTCGGCGATGACACCGGCCGGGCTGATCAAGGATGCAAATCACTTGCCCACCAGCCAGGATTGCGACGTCTGCCATACAGTGGCGGGGTTCGCACCGCCGACGAATTTTGCCCATATCGGCATCACCGGTAATTGCACCTCCTGCCATGATGGGACATACGATCCCGATGGGCCGACAAACCCGTCAGGGCCTAGCGGCAAGGCGGCAGATCTGAGCGGACACGTCGCCACCAGCGCCGATTGCGGCAGCTGCCACGGCACCGATAGTTTCCTTCCCGCGTTCGCGATCGATCACTCCGACCCCGCCGTGCTGTTGCAGCGTTGCGATGACTGCCATAACGGCACCGATGCGACCGGCACCAGCGCGAAGACGAATCCGGCGCATATTCCGATCGGGCAGCAGGATTGCCGCGTCTGTCACCTGGCCGGAGTTGCCTTCAAGCCGGCCGTGTTCAACCATACCGGCATCGTCGACAACTGCGCGTCCTGCCACAACGGCACCGACGCGACCGGCCTCAGTGCCAAACCGAACCA
>JAOTUD010000243.1 GCA_029864065.1 Gammaproteobacteria bacterium
CTGTGCGTATATCGTGACGTCGATAAAAGCAAAGATGCGGTATCGCGTCACGATCTCAAGCACCAGACGATCACCGATGCGGAACAATGGCTGGGCCAACAGCTGGAAGCCTGCAAGACTGCCGGCATTGCGTTTACCAGGGAAGTTGTCTGGAACAGTAGATGGTATGACGTCGCGTTGCGCTCGATTGCCAAATCGGGTTGCGACCTGGTTATAAAATCGAGCTTTCATCACAGCAAGTCGAAACGCTTTTACAACACGACATCGGATTACAGCCTGATGCGAAACTGCGCCTGCCCGATACTGTTCGCACACCAGACCCAGGAATGGAAATCCGACAGGGTGCTGGCCTGTGTCGATCTCGAATCGACCGACCCGAAACATGCCCGGCTCAACGGCGTAGTCATCCGGGACGCCCAGGCGTTCGCGAATATCGTCGGCATGGAGTTATACGTCGCGGCCGCCTACAGCGTCGGCATCGATACCGAGAATCTGCCGATTAAAGGGCATGGCCAGCAGGTCAACCTGGAGCAGCTTGGCCAGCTTTACGATGTCGACGAATCACGTATCATCCTGCGCCAGGGTCCGACGGTTGAAACGCTCAAGCACATCTGCGAGGAACTCGACCCGAGTATCGTGATCATGGGTACGCTCGCGCGTGCTGGCATCAAAGGCAAGTTAATCGGCAACACCGCGGAGAAGTTGCTCGATGTCATCGATGCAGACCTGCTAACCGTTAACTGAGCAGCGAATTTCTGATTTTTTCAATCTCGGACGCGCCGATTCCGTTGCTGCCGACCGTCACCACTGCGGCGCTGTCCTTTTCCCCGGCGCTGATTGGCTCGCGCGACTGCAATTGTTTTTCGAGCACTTCCAGGTTCGCCTCTGACGGATCGTTCTCGCGCTCCACGATGCGTTTGCGTAGCTCCGCCTCTGGTGCCTCGCAGTTAACGATGACGCGCCTGAACGAATGGCTCGATGCGATTTCGAGAAATCGTCGCCGCTGGGACTCGAGCAACAGGGTTGCGTCGACAATAACGGTGAAATCCGCCTCGATGATCTTTGCCGCAAGGTCTGCGAGGCGTCGGTAGGTGGCGCTGGTAGCGTCGGCGGAATAGATTCCCTGGTTTAGCGTCGATCCGCTGTCGTCGGTTGCGGCGTAGTCGAACAACCTTTTTCTTTCGACATCGGAGCGAATCTGTATCGCTCCGAGGGCTTCGACCAGCCGTGCCGCAACCGTCGATTTGCCGGATCCCGACAAGCCATGCATGACGATTAGTCCCGCGCGATGGCTGCCTGCCCACTGGTTGGCGAGCTCGATGTAGTCGATGGCCGGGGCGATATGTTCGCGGTACTCGTCCGTATCGCATGGCTGCTGGTCGACGCGCAACGCCTCGACCTTGGCGCGCACCAGCGCGCGGTAAACAAAGTAGTAGCGCAGTAGTTCGACGGCGGCATAGTCGCCGCTGTTCTGGAAATAGCGATTGAGAAAACGCCAGCAACAGGCGGGATAACCGCGGGCGTGCAGATCCATCGCGACGAAGGCAGCCTCGCTGACGGTGTCGATCCAGCGCAGTTCGGGGTTGAATTCGATGCAGTCGAAGAAGGTAATCCTGTCGTCAATCATCGCCATGTTGCCGAGATGCAGGTCGCCATGGCATTCGCGCACGAATCCGTCACGTTTGCGCGCATCGATCGCCGCCAGCAACTGGGGATTTTCCCGGTACCAGCGCTTGAGGCTGAAGTAGCTGTTCGGCAGAAACTGCGCGGGAATTGCGTTGGCGATATGCACCAGGTTCTCGTCGCTCCACTTTGCGACCTGCGCGGCATTGCCAAAGTCCGTCTCGGGTTGTGCGTGTTCGCTGTCAGCATGGGTCTCGCTCAGCCTGTCGGCAATCGCGTCGACGATGTCGCTATTAAGCTCGTTCCTCGCGGCAAAATCGCTCAACAGGCAACGCTGCGGGAATTCGAGCATCTTGACCGCGTACTCGATAACGTCGCCGTCGCCATGCATCAGGGGACTGGTTTGACTACCGCGAATTTCCACCAGTTCGAGGTAAATATCGGGTGCGAACCTGCGATTGAGACGCAGTTCCTCCTCGCAGTAAAACCGCCGTTTTTGCAGCGTGGAAAAGTCCAGAAAACCGAAATCGACCGGTTTCTTGATCTTGTAGGCGTAATCGCCGGTCAGAATAATCCAGGATATGTGGGTTTCGATCAGGCGGATATGGCGCACCGGGTGATCGAAGGCTTCAGGATTGGCGAGCGCCGCGATCAATGCGTGGGCATTGTCGTCATCGGCCCCGGGCAGGGTATCGTGCAGAACGTGCTCGGTCATCCTTCGACATCTTGCTGGTTGCGCGGACCATTATTGTATGCAGTCGAGTCGCATTCGCACTGACCGATGTCAAGCGAAATCGATTAATCCCCGGGATCGACGGATTCGGCGATCTCCTCGATGTATCCTTTGGGCGGTGGATTCCAGCCACGCTCGTTGACGCTGTGGCGGTCGCTGCGATCGGCCTGCATTGCAGCGCGGATCGCGGCTTCCTGTTGCATAAACAATTCGCGAAAACCGGGTCGCATGCCGGTTCCCTCCGAAGCCAACCAGTTCTGGTAAAGATCCTCGACCATTTCGTTCTCGGTGGCAACGAAGGTATTCTTGAGCTGCTCTGCCCGAAACGGGTGAAATCCGAGCCGGGTCAGCGCCTCGCAACCCATGTCGAGCGCGGCATGGTAGGTTTCCTTGATGATGAAGTCGGCGCCGGCCTGCCTGAGCCGATAGTAATGCACCTGGTCGAAGGCACGCACGAGAACCGCGAGCCGCGGATGGCGCCGCTTGATGTCGTGTACGAGATCGACCGCGCGTTCGCGGTCGTCGATGGCGATCACGAACAGGTCGACCTCGTCGATGCCGGCGGTCTCGAGCAGGTCGGGGCGGGTTGCGTCGCCGAAAAAACTCCTGATATCGAGCTTGCGCATGTTATCGACCTGACCGGCATCGTGATCGAGCACCACGGTTTCGATGCCGTTTGCCACTAGCAGCCGGTTCACGATCTGACCGAAGCGTCCGATTCCGGCGATCAGCACCCGACCTTTTTTATCGACCACGTCGTGTTCGCGCCGATCGCCAGCGCAGGCGAAACGCGGCATCAGGAACCTGTCGAAGAAGATGAACAACGCGGGTGTCAGGAACATCGATATCGCAACGACCAGGCTTAGCAGCTGCGCGATATCGGCAGGGATGACGTTGTTTTGCAGGCTGTAGCCGAGCAGCACGAAACCGAATTCGCCCGCCTGCGCGAGTCCCAGCGTCACCAGCCAGCGATCGCTCGAGCCGATACCAAAGGTCACGGCAAGCCCGTAGACGATTGCCGCCTTGACCAGGATGACCGCGACGACGATGCCGGCAACCAGCATCCAGTCCTGGGCCAGCACCTGGAAGTCGATACCGGCGCCGACGGTGATAAAAAACAAACCGAGTAATAAACCCTTGAAGGGTTCGATATTGGTTTCGAGCTCGTGCTTGAACTCGCTGTTGGCTAGCACCACGCCGGCCAGGAAAGCGCCCAGCGCGGGCGATAAACCGACCAGGCTCATCAGCGCGGCGATGCCGATCACCAGCATCAGCGCGGTGGCGGTGAAAACCTCGCGCAGGCCCGATTGCGCAACGAATCGAAACAGCGGCCGGCTCAGGTAGAACCCGCCCAACACCACGGTTGCGATCGCGCCGAGCACGACGATCGCGTAAACCCAGTTGGGCAGGCCGGACACCAGGTCGATATGACCGTGGGAATCGGTGGCCTGCGCGGCAAGTCTGCTGGCCGCCGCGGCGAGTTCGGGTATTTCGAGCAGCGGAATCAATGCCAGCATCGGGATTACGACGATATCCTGGAACAGCAATACCGCGAACGCGCCACGCCCGCCCTCGGTCCGGGTCAGGCCTTTTTCGTTCAGCGTCTGCAGCACGATCGCGGTCGACGACAGCGCCAGGATCATGCCCACGGTGAGCGCGATGCGCCAGTCGATCCCGAATAGCAGGCCGGCCAGCGTGATGGCCGCGGTGGTCAGCCCGACCTGCAGTCCGCCCAGCCCGAGCAGCCGGTTGCGCATCGACCAGAGCATGCGCGGTTCAAGTTCGAGCCCGACCAGGAACAGCATCATGACCACGCCGAATTCCGCGAAATGCTGCAGCGTCGCCGTTTCATCACCGACCAGCCCGACCACCGGGCCGATCACGACACCGGCCATCAGGTACCCCAGCACCGAGCCGAGGCCGAAGCGTTTCGCCAACGGCACCGCGATCACCGCGGCGCAGAGGTAAATGAAGGCCTGGATGAAGTAACCGGTCATGCGCCTGTACCGGCCGCCTGCGCGACGTATTCGTTCAATTTTTCGGCCCTTTCGGCCGCGGCGATATCGATCCTGTCGTGCAGCAGGCAATCGAGGACCCTGCTCCAGTTTTCGACATGCGCGTGGACCCGGCCATCCTCGAGCGCGGTGCGCGCGCCGAATAATGCGTAAGGCGGCAGGTAAATCAAGCCGCACAGGTTCGCGGTCTGCTCGATAGGGCGCAACAGTTCGCGGATTGAATAGTGGTTGAAGCCGCTGGTTTTGTAGGCGTCTTCGGTGCCGCCCGCGGTGACTGCGCACAGCAGGCGCTTGCCGCGCAACGCGGTGCCGCCATGACCGTAGGCGAAGCCGTATTCGAGCACCAGGTCCTGCCATTCTTTCAGGATCGCTGGCGTCGAATACCAGTAGAGCGGGAACATGAAGACGATGACGTCGTTTTCGCGCAGACGCTGCTGCTCGCGGTCGATATCGATGCTGTAATCCGGGTACTCGGCGTACAGGTCGACCACGGTAACGCCGTCGACGTTGCACGATGCCCTGAGCAGCGGCAGGTTGACCTCCGAGCGGTGTTGCGACGGGTGGGCGAACAGGATCAGGATTGTGGTGGGCATGGCGGGAGCCGGAATCAGGATAACCCGTGGGTTTATAAATTGTGCCCTGGCTTAATTCAAGTCGTTTCGGCCTGCTGCGTCGTAAAACACGACATCGGCCAAGCCCGGTCGGGAGGCCGCTATCGCCCTGAACTCGTCATTGCGGGCTCGACCGATACGTCGGACCGCCGCAATCCATTTACCCAACTACTCCCGGAGTAGCCCGGGCTTTGCCCGTACTGTTCTTAACGCACCCCGTTAATGGATTCCGGGTCGCGCTGCGCTCGCCCAGAATAACGGGAAATGGCCGAAGGTTATCTCCCACCAGGGCTTTATGAGGGTCTCCTATTGAGAAAACAGATACCCAATCTGGATACAGTAATTCCCATCGAGGCCGCCGCCGCGTTAGCGGGGCCCTTTGTGACAATACGAAAGTCTGACCTA
>JAOTUD010000242.1 GCA_029864065.1 Gammaproteobacteria bacterium
GAGACGCTCGCGTACTGGTCTGTACTGCTCGCGCCTTCGCGCAAAATCCCGCCTTGCTCTCGCTGCGCTCGCGACGCTCAGAACGCTCGCGGTCGATGGAATGAGGCGAGGCTGCTGCGCTTGCGATGGCCGCGTTGGAATTTTGCGCGAGACGCTCGCGTACTGGTCTGTACTGCTCGCGCCTTCGCGCAAAATCCCGCCTTGCTCTCGCTGCGCTCGCGACGCTCAGAACGCTCGCGGTCGATGGAATGAGGCGAGGCTGCTGCGCTTGCGATAGCCGCGTTGGAATTTCGGAGACACAATACTTACCGGGATTTAATCAGAACTGATAAACATTCTTGAATTAAGTATTGTGTCCCCGGAATTGTTGCTTGACCCCGGGCCACGTTTTGTCAATATAACTGGCCGATACCTGGTAAAGCGTTGGTAAACCCGGGAGGTAAGATGCACGCCTGGAAATGTGTGACCTGGGGCGACCCGAGGCACTTGCAGCTGGGTCGTATGTCGGATCCCGTCTGCGAAGAGGGGCAGGTCGAAATTACGGTTAAGGCATGCGGCGTAAACTTCGCCGACCTGCTGCTGATTTCAGGACGCTACCAGCTGCGGCCCGAACTCCCGTTCATACCGGGAATGGAAGTCGCGGGATGGGTGACCGCTGTCGGGCCCGGCGTCGCAGCGCCCAGCGTCGGAGACCATGTTGCCGCTTACGTCAAATACGGCGGTTACGCCGACAAGGTCGTCGCGCCGATTGCCCAGGTCGCCGTCATTCCAGATTCGATTTCGTCGGCGACAGCGGCCGCCTTCGCGGTGTCCTACGGCTCCGCAGAACTGGCCTTTGACCGGGCGCATCTGACCGCGGATGAAGTGGTAGTCATCGGCGGTGCCGCGGGCGCGGTAGGCAGCGCGTGTATCGAGCTTGCAAAGCAACGTGGCGCGACCGTAATCGCCTGCGTTGGCGACGTCGCCAAGGAACAGGTCGCACGCGCCTGTGGCGCGGATGAGATCGTGTCGTCGCGTTCGCGAGCCCTGCAGCAAGACCTGAAAGCGGCCGCTCCCGACGGCGTCGACGTGATTATCGACCCGGTTGGCGGAAGTTTCTTCGACGAGTCCCTGCGCTCGCTGAGGTTTGGCGGGCGCGTCGTCGTGCTTGGTTTCGCATCTGGCAAGATCCCGTCGTTGCGCCTGAATCAATTGCTCATCAAGCAGCAGAGTGTGATCGGCTCTTCCTTTGGTCTCACCTGCATCAAGGACCCCACGCGTATTTCCGATAAATGGCCGGCGCTGGTTGCAATGCTCGAGCGGGGTTCTATCAAGCCCAGGGTCAGCAAGTCGCTGCCTTTCACCGATCTGCCCAAGGCGCTGAATCTGCTGAAGGAGCGCAAGCTGGCCGGAAGGGTGGTTTTAGGCGGCTGAGGCCATTTCGATACCGCTCGCCGCGGGATGTCGCCCGCGGCGTTACTTTATCGGGATATAGAGAGCGGTGGTGATCTCGTTGGAGTCGGTTACCTGGTCCGGTTCGTCATGGTAGATCTCGAGCGACGGGCGGGTCCGGTCGAGCTTTATTTTATGCATGCGGCAATGGCAGGACAGCGCGTACCAGGCCAGCGGGATGAAGCGATGTTCGCCATGCAGCGTCATCCTGAAATACCGTCCGCCCTGGAATTCACGCCGCGTATAGTTGGATTGCGGGGTGCTGTCGCTGACCGGAATCGCGACTTCGGCGCGGAATTGCGACGCCATCGGGTCGAACTGCCGATAAAGGGTAAGCGCCAGTCCTGTTTTACCCGCGGCGGCGGCCCTGAGGGCTTCGATACTGGACTGGCGGCTCGCCTCGAGCTGGCGCAGATTGCCGTTGCAGGGAATCGCCCAGTAGCTGAAATCTTCGAGCTCCTGAGTGCCGACAAAAGTGATCTTTGGATGCGGCGCCGCGTCGTTCACGTATCCATTGAGCAGCGCCAGCCCAAGATCATAGTCGCGAACGATCATCGCCTCCGTCCGCCTGGTCATGAAACGAAACAGAAACGGCATGCCGCCTTCCATCTGCCAGTGTACCAGCGTCCTTCCATCCTGCTCTTCGAAGTCCCAACAGACCTCGCTGACCGACTTGAAGGGTCGCGTGAACTCGATTTTTTGCCGTATGTTCATATTCGGCTTGATCGAGACGTGGGTCAGCCTGCCGGCGCCGACCACCTTGCCATCCCAGCTGTAATAGCCGCCTTCGCGCTGGTAGTCGTCGCCGTAATCGATGTGGGTGTCGGGTTCGTGCATCAGCCACGGGCTCCATTGAGGCCAGGACTTGAAATCGACGATCGCTGCAAAAACGACTTCCACCGGGGCTTCGATCTCGAGGCTGCGCCTGACGCGAAACACGCCATCGAGGCTTGCGAGGTAGATCACCGCGACCAGCATTATGCCAGCAACGATGGCCAGCGCTATCCACATGTGTCTGCGCCCACCTGATCGATTTCCTTGTTGCGCTGTGCGCGCAGCAGCCACAGGAACAGCGCGGCCGAAATACCGGCCGAGCTGAAAATCATGCACATCACGATAATCTGGTAGCGCGCCGCGATTAACGGCGACGTGCCGGCGAGGATTTGCCCCGTCATCATTCCGGGCAGCGAGACCAGGCCGACCGCGAGCAGCGAATTGGTAATCGGTATCAGCGCCGCCTGGAAGGCGGTATTCCTGGCGCGCGTGTAATCGTTGTGGTGGCCCAGCTCGCTGTAAAGCCTTTCGCCGGCAAGGCTGACGCTGTTCATCGAGTTCGAAAAAATCATGCCGGCCAGCGGAATCATGATCGCCGGCTGGTACCAGGGCTCGGCATGCAGCACGCCCTGGGTGACCAGTGCCAGGTTGAAAATACCGCCGACCGCAATCGACACCAGGCTATAGCCAAGCAGGGTGGAGCGTTTGACCGGTAACGCGCCCAGCGCAATCCAGCTGGCGGCGAGCAGCATGAAACTCAAAACCGCGAGGATGATCCACTGGTTGTTCGCCCTGAAGATAAATTCCAGCGTATAGCCGATCAACAGCAGCTGGATCAACATGCGCAATATCGCAATGCTCGCGTGTTTGAGACTGCTCGACCAGAAGAATATCAGCACCAGGGTGGCCAGCACCGGGATAAAAGCCACCGAGATATCGACCAGCGTTATGGCGTACATCTAGCGGTAATCTTCCCAGTAATGTTCCTGGTCCTGGTGTGGAATTTCGGGGCTCTCAGGATCGTCGTGTTTATCCTTGGGCGCTTCGTCCTGCAGCTTGTCGCGAACATTCTCTTCCAGGTAGCAGTAGATCGTGTTGCGCAACGAATTCAGGAACGAATTATCCATTTCGAATTCGAGTTCCACGAGCAGGGCGATGACGATTTCAAAGGAAAGTTTATCCAGCGAGTAGATGATATGGACGCTGTGCTCGCTGTGCGGAGCCGCAAGAACGATGCCGTCGATACCGGCAAGCGCTTCACAGGCGGCGCAAGCCTGGCAGGCTGGGTCGTCGCTCTGCTTAAGGTAAATGCGGCGACATCGATAGCGGTCCGCGTCTTCCATGAACAAAGCCTACGCCCCCACCCGCGTATTTTCAATTTTTTCTGCCTGCCGTAACGGCGACGCCAGGATTCGAATGGGTCGGTTAAAGCCTTACCTCGATACAGTCTCGGCGCCGGGTGGATATCATCGCTGGTGCCCGTTGCGCCGTCGGTACCCTGGAGAGCCAATGCAAACCGGCGTCGCTGTTTCCGTCAGCGGTTTGTTTCGCCGAGCCGCCCGCGGCTCACGCGCGGCAGGTCGTTATGATCGGAAGCGCAGCGGATTTCGACGAATCCCCGTGCTTGCAGCAAATCTGCAACCGCCGCCTGCTGGTCATAACCGTGTTCCATCCACAGGATGCCCCCGGAAGCGAGGTAACGCGGCGACTCGCTGACGATGGTTTCGATCGCCTCGAGGCCGCTGTTCCCGGGAGACAGGGCGATGGCGGGCTCGGCCGGCAGGTCACCCTCGACCAGGAACGGGTGATCGGCGGCTATATAGGGGGGATTCGATACGATCAGGTCGAAGGTCGACCCGGGCGCCAGCTGTGCAAACCAGTCCGATTCGACGAACTCTATTTCGACGCCGTGTCTGAGCGCGTTGTCACGCGCCAGTAGCAGGCAGGCCGGGTCGACATCGGTGGCGTATACCCGCAGCAGGGGGCGGTGTTTTTTCAACGCGATCGCGATGACACCCGCGCCGGTTCCAAGGTCGCATACCCGCCACGGCTGGTCGAGCGGAATCTCGTTTAACGCCAGTTCGACCAGCAACTCGGTCTCGGGTCTGGGCACCAGAGCCGCCGGGCTGGAGGCAAACTCCATCGAGAAAAACTCGCGCTTGCCAAGCAGGTAGGCGACCGGGGTAGGCTCGAGGCGCTTGTGTACCAGCGCGCGAAAGCGCAGCCAGCAGGAATCACTGAGTTCTTCTTCGGGCCAGCTGTACAGGTAACTGCGCGGTTTATCGAGGCAGTGCGACAGCAATAATTCGGCGTCGAGGCGAGCGCTGTCGCTGCAGATTTCTATCTGTTCCGCGGCCCAGCGAAGCGCACTGTCGATTTGTTCACTCATGGACTATGAACTGGTTCACTATGGAAATTTATGGATTCACCTATATATAGTAATCGTGTGCATCAATACCTCCTCCCCCGAACTATTGATGATATCACGTGGCCAGGGACGGCCTTCCTATTCTGCACTCACGAGCACGGCAATAACGGCGTTGAAAATTTAGCGAAAACACTCGCATGCTTGCGCGTATTGCTCGCGCTATTCGCTAAATTTTCGCCTTGCTCTTGTCGCCCTCGTGAGCGCACGGTACCCCTAATTGTGAGGTCTTGCACTTAATTCCCTCGCGACGCCAGAAGGCTCCTGTTACCAAGGGCCTTGTTGTTGCCGCGCTCGTGGGCGCAGAAACCCGCGACTCGTTGTCATCCCCGCGCAAGCGGGGATCTTGTGACGCTGCCGCTATCCCGAGATTCGGGATGACGCCCTGAAGGGCGTCGATTCTCGACCTGCAGTCAGATATTCGGGGACACAATACCTATCTTCGCGACCGGCGAATCCTGCGTTTGATTGAAAACCGCCTGCCGGGACGGGGGCTAGGCTATACCCTGGTTTTCGTCGCTCAGCCGGGCGAGTTGCTCGGCCTGGTATTCGTGCATCAGGGGATCGACAACCTGGTCGAGGTTACCGTGCATTATTTCGTCGAGTTTGTACAAGGTCAGGTTGATGCGGTGATCGGTCATCCGACCCTGCGGAAAATTATAGGTGCGGATTCGTTCGGAGCGGTCGCCGCCGCCGACCAGGGATTTGCGCTCGGCGGCCTGTTCCGCGTCCTGCTTCTGTTTCTCGGCGTCGTAGA
>JAOTUD010000244.1 GCA_029864065.1 Gammaproteobacteria bacterium
ATCGCGAAAAAGCGCAGTTTACACGTCGGTAAATGACCATTTTTCGCGATTCTTCAACGCAGGATCTGCGAGCGCAGTAGCTTTAAAACGGCCTCAACGATGGGGAGGGTGGTCCGAGAACCATCCGTTTGCACCCGGGAGAAGGCTTAAATGGCTAAGAAGATAGAGAAGTACATCAAGTTGCAGGTGCCCGCAGGCGCCGCCAACCCGAGTCCGCCGGTCGGCCCCGCGCTCGGCCAGCATGGTCTCAACATCATGGAATTCTGCAAGGCGTTCAACGCGCAGACCCAGGATGTCGAGAACGGTATGCCGCTGCCGGTGGTTATCGCGGTATTCACGGACAAGAGTTTCACTTTCGAAATCAAGACGCCCCCGGCGGCCGTGCTGTTGCGCAAGGCGGCGGGCGTTGCCAAGGGCAGCGGCACGCCGAATACCGACAAGGTCGGCACGGTTACGCGGGCCCAGCTCGAAGAGATCGCGACGACCAAGATGAAAGATCTCAACGCCAACGATATGGATGCAGCGGTGCGCATCATCGCCGGCAGTGCCCGCAGTATGGGCCTCGACGTGGAGGGCATGTGACATGGCAAAGATGTCAAAGCGCATGGCGGAGATTCGCGGCAAGTTCGACAAGACGCATCTTTACCCGATCGAGGAAGGTCTTAGCCTGCTGAAAGAATGCAGCACCGCCAGGTTCGACGAATCCGTCGACGCGGCGATCAACCTCGGCGTCGATCCGCGCAAATCAGACCAGAACGTGCGCGGTTCCAGCGTGCTGCCGAACGGTACCGGAAAGCAGGTGCGTATCGCGGTTTTCGCCCAGGGCGAGAACGCGGAAAAGGCCAAGGCCGCCGGTGCCGATGTGGTCGGTATGCAGGACCTGGCGGATTCGATCAAGGGCGGCGATCTGAACTACGATGTGGTCATCGCGAGCCCCGACGCCATGGGCGTGGTCGGGCAGCTGGGCCAGGTGCTCGGTCCTCGTGGCCTGATGCCGAATCCAAAGGTCGGTACGGTTGCGGCAGACGTCGCTACCGCGGTACAAAACGCCAAGGCCGGACAGGTGCGTTATCGCACCGACAAGGGCGGCATCGTGCATTGCACGATCGGCAAGGCCAGCTTCGAAGTTGCGCAGTTGCGCGAGAACCTAGAATTCCTGCTGACCGATCTGAGAAAGGCCAAGCCGAGTTCGTCGAAGGGTGTGTATCTGAAGAAAATTTCGATCTCGACCACGATGGGAGCGGGTTTCGCGGTCGATCAGGCGTCTTTAGCATCAATTAAGTGACGGCAGCTGCGCTGCCGTCATCCCGGACGCCGCGTAGCGGTATTCGTTGCGCGAAATCCGGAATGACGGAACGAGTAGCGGTCGGACGGAGAATGGAGTCTGCGACTCCGCCGGATTGCGAGATCCCCGCTTGCGCGGGGATGACGGTTTGAGGAGTCATTCCCGCCATAGGCGGAAATGACAGGTAGTTAGGATCTTTGAGACGATTTGCCGATGGCGGATCACTCGTCAAAGACCGTGGGTGACAGGCAAATACCTGTCTTAATTTCCTGCGTAGACGATCTTCTGAGACAGGAATTCCTGGTTGAGAAGTCGTAAGGAGACCGGCGATATGCCGCGAAATGGACTTAAGGTCCGGGCCCAGGCCCGGTGTTTAACTTAATCAGGAGAAGTCATATGCCTTTAACTCTCCAGCAAAAGCAGAATGTTGTCAGCGAGGTAGCCGAGGTTGCGGCGCAGGCGCATTCCGTCATTGCAGCCGAGTATCAGGGCTTGACTGTTGGCGAGATGACCGCGTTGCGGGTCAAGGCTCGTGAGTCGAACGTGCAGATGCGCGTGGTCAAGAACACCCTGGCCAGGCGTGCGTTTGCAGGTACCGACTACGATTGCATGAAAGACGCGTTGCAGGGTCAGATGGTCTACGCATTTTCGATGGAAGAACCGGGCGGAGCCGCCAGGGTTCTGCAGGATTATTCGAAGAGCAATCAAAAGCTCGTTGTCAGGCTGATCGCCTTCGGCGGTCAGCTGCTCGAACCCTCGGATATCAAGCGACTGGCCTCACTGCCAACCTACGATCAAGCTATCAGCATGCTGATGGCCGTGATGAAGGCACCGGTAGAGAAACTGGCGCGCACCATGAACGAGGTGCCCGGTAAGCTGACTCGAACCGTCGCCGCGATTCGCGACCAGAAGCAATAACTTAATTTTCTGTATCAGGAGAATATCTAATGGCAGTTTCAAAAGAAGACATTCTGGAAACTTTATCGAACATGACGGTCATGGAAGTCGTCGATTTAATCGCCGCGATGGAAGAGAAATTTGGCGTTTCCGCTGCCGCGGCAGTCGCTGCAGCGCCGGCCGCTGCTGTAGCTGGTGACGCGGGTGGCGAAGCCGCCGCCGAAAAGGATGAATTCGACGTGGTTCTGACCGGCTTTGGCGACAAGAAAGTCGGCGTCATCAAGGCGGTTCGCGGAATTACCGGCCTCGGACTGAAGGAAGCCAAGGACATGGTGGAAGGCGCGCCTACCACCGTCAAGGAAGCCGCTTCCAAAACCGAAGCCGAGGAAATGAAAAAGCAGATTGAAGAAGCTGGCGGAACCGTAGAGCTTAAGTAGTTCGCGGTTCTTGGGTATTCGTACCCGTTAACTTTGTGCAAGGGCTGATGACTGGAAAGTCATCGGCCCGCGCGCGCTTCCCGGGGCACTGGCTTTCGGGCAGGCAATATGAAAACGTTATTAGTGGTGACTATAGATGGCATACTCTTTTACTGAGAAAAAACGTATTCGCAGGGATTTTGGCAAGCGTCCGGCTGTTATCGACGAACCATACCTGCTTGCAATCCAGACCGACTCATACAAGCGTTTTCTAAACCCGGACGGGGAGCAGGAAGGCACCGGTTTGCAGCGTGCCTTCGAGTCCATTTTCCCGATTGTCAGCTTCAGCGGCAACGTCGAGCTCGAGTACGTCAGCTATCGCATAAGCGATCCCGTGTTCGACGTCAAGGAGTGCCAGATCCGCGGCCTGACCTATGCCGCGCCGCTGCGCGTGCTGGTGCGCCTGGTCATTTACGACAAGGAAGCCTCGGCCAAGAACCGCTCGGTCAAGGATATCAAGGAACAGGAAGTCTACATGGGTGAAATGCCCCTGATGACCGAAAACGGCACCTTCGTCATCAACGGCACCGAGCGCGTCATCGTGTCGCAGCTGCACCGCTCGCCAGGCGTGTTTTTCGATCACGATCGCGGCAAATCGCATTCATCGGGCAAGCTGCTATTTTCTGCGCGCGTTATCCCTTACCGCGGTTCGTGGCTTGATTTCGAATTCGACCCCAAGGATTCGCTGTTCGTGCGTATCGACCGTCGCCGCAAGCTGCCCGCCACCATCCTGTTGCGCGCACTCGGCTTCGATAACGTGCAAATGCTCGATATGTTTTTCGATCACAACGTATTCAAGCTTGTCAAAACCGGTATCAACATGGTGCTCCATGCCGACTGGCTGAAAGGCGAAACCGCGACTTTTGATATCAAGGTCAAGAACAAGGTGCTGGTGCAGCAGGGCCGGCGTATCACCGCGCTGCATATCAAGCAGCTGAAAGCTTCCAAGATCAAGCAGCTGGCGGTGCCCGACGAGTACCTGTACGGCAAGATCCTGTGCGAAAACCTGGTCGATGCGGAAACCGGCGAAATTTTCGCCAATGCCAACGATGAAATCACCGAGGAAATGCTGGCGATAATTCGCGACAAGGGCATCAAGGAGATTCGCACGATCTTCACCAACGATGTCGACCGGGGGCCCTATATCTCGAATTCGCTGGCGCTGGATCCGACCACCAACGATCTCGAGGCAAAAGTCGAGATTTACCGCATGATGCGCCCGGGCGAGCCGCCGACGCGCGAATCGGCCGAGAACCTGTTCCAGAACCTGTTCTTCAACGAAGAGCGCTACGACCTGTCCGAGGTTGGACGCATGAAATTCAATCGGCGCCTCGGTCGTGACAGCATCGACGGTGCAGGCATTCTTTCGACCGAAGACATTGTCGACGTCATGAAAGTGCTGATCGATATCCGCAACGGCAACGGGCACGTCGACGACATCGACCACCTGGGTAACCGCCGCATTCGCAGCGTCGGCGAGATGGCGGAAAACGCCTTCCGCACCGGCATCGTGCGCGTCGAGCGCGCGGTGCGCGATCGTCTCGGCCTGGTCGAGTCGGAAGGCCTGATGCCGCAGGATATCATCAACGCCAAACCGGTGGCCGCCGCGGTCAAGGAATTCTTCGGCTCGAGCCAGTTGTCCCAGTTCATGGACCAGAACAACCCGCTTTCGGAGGTCACCCACAAGCGCCGCGTCTCGGCGCTCGGGCCAGGCGGGCTGACGCGCGAACGCGCGGGCTTCGAAGTACGCGACGTGCACCCGACACACTACGGTCGCGTGTGCCCGATCGAGACCCCTGAAGGTCCGAACATCGGGCTGATCAACTCGCTTTCGGTCTACGCGCGCACCAACCATTACGGATTTCTCGAAACCCCTTATCGCAAGGTAGTCAACGGCAAGGTAACCAACCAGGTCGAGTACCTGTCGGCGATCGAGGAAAGCCAGTACCAGATAGCGCAGGCTAACGTTACGCTGGACAAGAAGGGTGCAATGACCGACGACCTGATTCCCTGTCGTCATCAGAACGAATCCATCCTGTCTACCGCTGACAAGATCGACTACATGGACGTGTCGCCGAAGCAGATCGTGTCGGTCGCGGCGTCGCTGATCCCGTTCCTCGAGCACGACGACGCCAACCGCGCGTTGATGGGCTCGAACATGCAGCGCCAGGCCGTGCCCTGCCTGCGCGCCGAAAAGCCGCTGGTCGGCACCGGCATGGAGCGCGCTGTGGCGGTCGACTCCGGCACCACGGTCAAGGCGCTGCGCGGCGGCGTGGTCGACTCGGTCGACGCCAGCCGCGCGGTGGTTCGGGTTCACGACTCGGAGACCGGCGAAGGCGAGCCGGGTGTCGATATTTATAACTTTACCAAGTACACCCGTTCCAATCAGAACACCTGTATCAATCAGAAACCGCTGGTGCGGCCGGGAGACGAAATCGAGGCCGGCGACGTGCTTGCCGACGGCGCGTCCACCGACATGGGTGAGCTGGCGCTGGGACAGAACATGCAGGTCGCGTTCATGCCCTGGAACGGTTACAACTTCGAAGATTCGATCCTGTTGTCCGAGCGCGTGGTCAAGGAAGATCGCTTTACCACCGTGCACATCGAGGAGCTGAGCTGTCTCGCGCGCGATACCAAGCTCGGCTCGGAGGAGATTACCGCCGACATCCCGAACGTCAGCGAAGGCCTGCTGTCCAAGCTGGACGAATCCGGC
>JAOTUD010000245.1 GCA_029864065.1 Gammaproteobacteria bacterium
CCGACCAGGCTCATTTCCCCCCGGATCACGTTAATCAGTTGGGGCAGCTCATCCAGCTTGTACTTGCGCAACACCTTTCCGCTGCCCGTAATCCGCGAGTCGGCACTGACGGTGACGCTGGGCCCGGATTTTTCCGCGTCCGCGCGCATGGTGCGAAACTTGAGCACCCTGAACGCTTTGCCGTGAAGCCCGACTCGCAGTTGTCGAAACAGCACCGGGCCGGGGCTATCCAGCTTGATCCAGATTGCCAACATCACGAACAGTGGCAGCAGTATTACCAGCCCTGGCACTGACAGGAGCAGATCAAATATTCGCTTGGCGATCAACGCACCGACTCTGACAGAATCGCCCTGACCGCGTCGATGACCCGCTGCTGATCGTGGTCGCTCATCGATGGGTAGAGCGGTAGACTGACGACTTCGTCGAAAACGCGCTCGGCAACCGGAAAATCGTCGGCTTTCAAATGATAAGTGTCCCGCCAGTAGGGATGCTTGTGCAGCGGTATGAAGTGTACGCTCGTTCCGATACGGCTTTTGGCCATCAACTCGATAAAACGGTTGCGATCGATTGTTATCCGGTCGAGATCCAGCCTGATGACGTATAAATGCCAGGCGTGCAGCGTCGTCGTATCCTCGACCAACGGCGTCCTGAGCGGCAAATCCGCAAACGCTGCGGTATAGGTTTCGGCCATTTCGGCGCGACGTCGCCGAAAAGTCTCGGCCTTTTGCAACTGGTGAATGCCCAGCGCGGCGGCGATATCGGGCATATTGTACTTGTATCCCGGGGCAATCACTTCGTAATACCAGGATGGTTTTTCCGACGTGTATCGATTGAACACGTCCCGGCTGATCCCGTGCAGCCGCATCACCTTTATGCGATTCGCCAGATCTTCGTCATCGGTTACCACCATCCCCCCTTCCCCGGTGGCAATCGTCTTGGTCACGTAAAAGCTGTAAACCGTCAGGTCGCTGAGAGTGCCGACCATACGCCCTTTGTATTCCGCGGGAAAAGCGTGCGCGGCATCCTCGATGACCTTTACCCCGTACTCGGCGGCAAGGTCGTGGATACTGTCCATTTCGCAGGGCTGGCCGGCGAAATGGACAGGTATGATCGCCTTCACCCCTGTCTCGCGCTGCAACGCATCCCGCAATCCCGGTATCGACAGGTTCAGCGATCTCTCGTCGATATCGACGAACACCGGATCCGCGTCGAAATATCGCACCACCTCGGCGGTGGAGGTAAAGGTATAGGCAGTGGTTATGACCTTGTCGCGACGCTTGAGCCCGATCGATTCAAGCGCAAGATGCAGCCCCGCGGTGGCGGAGTTAACGGCAACCGCGTATTTTGCGCCGACGAACTCGGCGAACTCGGTTTCGAACCTGCGGGTCTTGGGGCCCGTGGTCCACCATCCCGAACGCAGAGAATCCACAACCTCTTCGATCTCGTCCTCGGACAGGCTTGGCAGCGCAAAGGGTAAAAAATTTTCTTCGTTCATGAAGTAAAAGTGACCTGTAGGATGAATTTTCCGCTTCGCCAATCAGGGGCAACCGATTATCGAGGCTTGTAAAGCCTGTATGAGCATATGTCGTTCAATATTTATCAGAAACTGACTTCGGTTGGATAATGGAACCTGCCCCTGCGATCACCGGCGACGCCACACGGTCCTGGCAGGCAAATATTATAACTTTATGTTCCATACACCAGCCTAATGCTGACCGCAAAAACAATGGTCTCGACGACTAAAACAGAATCTCAACTAGTTTTCGTCAATTACGGGACGCGCCTGAACCAGGGACCGCCGTCCTATTCCTCTGTAAAGTAAACCCTGGTTCCGTACCCAGTCGGCATCCAGGCAATTCCTTCCGTCCAGAACTATCTCTACCTCGGTGTCAGCCAGGTTTAAATGCCGTAACTCGTCAATCATGTCTGTGTGCTCAGTGATAATTACAACCGCTTTTGCATTATTTACTGCATCTTGCAGCGAGCCAGCAGTATTTTCCGACCGTATCCAGCTGTCGTAGACGTTTATCAGTGCCCCTTTCGTCTGCAGCAAATTTTTAAATCGAAAAAAAGGCGACCCCCGAACATCGTCGACGTTTCTCTTGTAGGCAACGCCGAGGATAGCGACGGTGGTTCCATTGACCGGGTACCCACGCTGGTTGAGCAGATCCTGTAACAGTGAAATCGAGTACTCGGGCATGCCGTTATTGGTCATGCGTGCCAATTGTATCATCTCGGGCATGTACCCGGCCTTTTTCGATGCCGCCTTGAGCCATTCGGGATCGACCGCGATGCAGTGCCCGCCGACGCCGACACCCGGGTAGAACGGCCCCTTGCCGAAGGGCTTGGTCGCCATGCCGTCGATGATATCGACGACGTCGAGATCGAGCGCATCGCTGATCCTGGCGAGTTCGTTGACGAAGGCGATGTTGACGTCGCGCACCGTGTTCTCCATCGCCTTGACCGCCTCGGCGTCCCGGATCGAATTCATCTTGGTTACGCTGCCGAGCGGCACCTGGGAAATATGCAGGCCCTCGGCGGTTTCACGAAACTTGGGATAAAGGCTTTGCTTGATCTCCCTGACATTCAGTATCGCGCCGCCAAGGATCGAAGCATAAAATCGCGCCGCCAGGTCCAGGCCGGCCTCCGAAGTTGCGCCGACCACGCGCGGGATGTTTTCCGAGGTCCAGAAGGGATCGCCTGGATTGATGCGCTCGGGGCAGTGCGCCAGGTGGAAATCCGATCCCGCCTCCAGTTCCGATATCTGCTCGAGTAGCGGCGCCACCACCTGCTCGCAGGTGCCCGGAAATACCGTCGATTCGACGACGACCAGGTCATCTTCTTGCAGTAAAGGCGCCAACAGGCGGCAGGCGCTTTCCAGCGGCCCCAGGTCGGGCTCGTTATTGGCGTCGACCGGGGTCGGCACGCAAACGAGGTAAATGCTGCAATCCGCGATCTCCCCGGAATCGGTCGTCACGCTGAAATTATTCGATGCCAGGGCTTCGTTAAGTAACCGTTCGGCCGCGGCGTCCCTGATATGGCACTTACCGCCTGCAAGCGATGCGACGATCCCGGGATTGGTGTCGAGACCGGTAACCGGGTAGCCTTTTTTCGCGCACAATGCCGCGAGGGGTAGCCCGACATACCCCAGCCCGATCACTGCAACTTTACGGTCGCCCGGCGTCACGTCCTGGTCGCATCCACAATATACTTGAATACCGCGTCCGAACATTTCTGCAATTGGCTCTCGGTATCCACCGTCAGGTCGGCGAATTCCGGCTCTTCGTAGGGCGAACTGATGCCGGTAAAGTCCGGAATCTCACCCGCCCGCGCGCGCTTGTACAGGCCCTTGACGTCGCGGTCCTCGCAGACTTCGAGGCTGCACTTGCAGTAGATTTCGTGAAAATCGCTGCCGGAGATCTTGCGCACGTTTTCTCGGTCCGCCCTGAACGGAGAGATAAACGCGGTCAGCACGACGATGCCGGCCTCGACGTACAGCATCGACATGTGGCCGATGCGGCGAATGTTTTCCTTGCGATCCTCGTCCGAAAACGACAGGTCGGCGCACAGCCCGTGACGGACGTTGTCGCCGTCCAGCACGAAGGTCCGGTAACCGTTCTGGTACAGCGTTTCCTCGACCGAGTGCGCCAGCGTCGACTTGCCGGCGCCCGACAGCCCGGTAAACCAGAACAGTCCGCCCTTGTGCCCGTTCTGTCGCTCGCGCCGCTTGCGCGTCACCGTCGCGTTATGCCAGACGACGTTGCTGCTTTTCTCGTATTCAATCATTGCATACCACCAAACTGTTGCTGGAAGCGGTCGACAAACCGCGCCAGCGAATCCTGCGCCAGCGCGTTGATTCCCGCCGCCGCCTTGCGCCCGCCGCCCGACGGGAACTGCCGGCAAAGTTCGTCGGCGCCGTCCTTGCGCCGATAGGGTGCGCGCACGCTGACGCGGTAGTGCCCGTCGCCCATATCGACCAGCAGCGCGTGCGCCCGCTCGGGAAAGCGCTTGGCGAGTTCGTTGCCCATGACGCCGACGCTGCGTCGCGCCCAGCCCTCGTTGGGCAACAGGTAGACCGCGCCCGCAGCCGATTCCGAATCCGCGGGTACATTCTCGGCGCGCGCCATATCGTCGCGGTACTGCACCAGCAATTCTGCGTAACCGCTCTCGTTTTCGACGAAATCGAGCGGGTCCCGGTACTGACGCACCAGGCCGAACAGGTCTACCGGGTGAAACAGCAGGTCCTCGAGCTCGAAGCCGTAGCCATTATAGTTCAGGCAGATACCGAGTTGCTGCAACGCGGCCAGATCGTCGGCGTCCAGCCCCAGCGACTGGCCCAGATCCATCGCCGGCTGGTCGAAGTTATCGCCGAAAGCGCCCACCACCGCCCAGCGCGCCTGCGTGTGACCCAGGTAGTCGTCGATAATCAGGCTGGTGCAGGTATCGGGCGCGGTATCGATATGACAATCGAGTCTTTCACCGAGGGGAATCTCGCCCGCGAAATGGTGGTCGGCGTAGAAAACGCTGGCGCCTCGCGACAGCGCCTCGATCAGCGCTTCGCGGTTTCTGTCCAGCGAGATATCTAGCACCGTAATTTCGTCGCCCGACGCCGCGTCGACCCGCTGCAGCAGGTCGATATCGCGCTTCATGCCGCTGACCAGGATCGACTCGCGCGGGAATTGCAGCCGCAACTGCTGCAGGGCGCAAATGCCGTCGGCATCGCCATTGAAAACATCGTAACAGGTCATCCGCGTTCAGTGTGCACTGAAATGAATTCCGGCGCGGGGGCCGGAATGACGGGTTTCGGGCATAGATATCGGTCAGAACGGGATATCGTCGAAACCGTCGTCCATCGGCGCGGTTTCCGGTTTCGCCGGCTTCGATTGCGGCTGGCTGTCTCCCGACTCCATCGGGGCGCCGCCACCACCGCCGCCGCGGCCGCCGAGCATCTGCATCTCGTTGGCGACGATTTCGGTAGTGTAACGGTCGTTTCCGCTTTGATCCTGCCACTTGCGCGTCTGTATGCGCCCTTCGAAATAGGCCTGCGACCCCTTTTTCAGGTACTGCTGCGCGATCTCGGCAAGCTTGCCGAACATGACGATACGGTGCCACTCGGTGCGTTCCTGGGCCTCGCCGGTAGCCTTGTCTCTCCAGGATTCGTTGGTCGCGACGCTGATATTGGCCACGGCGCCGCCGTTCGCGGTATACCTGATTTCAGGGTCCTGCCCAAGCGTTCCAACGATAATTGCTTTGTTTACACCTCTGGCCATGCCTCGCTCCGCTAGTAATTGAATGAATCCGCTAAAAACCGGTTATTTTACTTGCACCTATCTCAATAAGCGAGTTGGATTTGCATAGTT
>JAOTUD010000246.1 GCA_029864065.1 Gammaproteobacteria bacterium
CGCAGGCCGCCATGACCAGTTCCACTTCCGACCCGGTGGCGATAATGATGACGTCCGGGGTGCCTTCGCAGTCCCGCAAAATATAACCGCCGCGTGCGATGGCTTCGATCTGTTGCGCGCTTCGGGACTGATGCTTCAGGCCCTGGCGCGAAAATATCAGGCAGCTGGGGCCGTCGCGACGTTCGATCGCCGCCTTCCAGCTGACCGCCGTTTCGACCGTGTCGCAGGGCCGCCAGACCTGCATGTTGGGCATCAGGCGCAGGCTGGGAATTTGTTCCACCGCCTGGTGCGTCGGCCCGTCTTCGCCGAGACCGATCGAGTCATGGGTATAGACGAAAATGCTCTGGATCTTCATCAATGCCGCCATGCGCAGCGCGTTGCGGGCGTAATCGGAAAATACCAGGAAGGTCGCGCCGAACGGAATAAATCCACCGTGTAAAACGATGCCGTTCAGGATCGCCGACATGCCGAATTCTCGTACCCCGTAATTGATGTAATTGGCGTCGGGCGACTCGGCGCGCATGGGCTTGAATCCGGACCACTCGGTGCCATTGGAGCCGCCGAGGTCGGCGGAGCCACCGAACAGCTCCGGCAGCAATGGCGAATAAGCCTCGATCGCGGCCAGCGAGGCCTGGCGCGTCGCCCTGGTTTCCGCCGCCTCGTCGAGCTCGGCGATAAATGCCCGGGCTTCTTCCTCCCAGCTCTGCGGTAATTCGCGATCGATGCGGCGCTCGAATTCAGCCGCCAGTTCCGGATGCGCATCGCGATAAGCCTCGAATTTCAGCTTCCACGAGTCTTCCTGAACCTGGCCGGCCTTGCGGTGATCCCAGCCCTGGTAAACCTCTTCCGGCACCTCGAACGCCGGGTGTTCCCAGTTCAGCTCGATCCGCGCCAGCGCGACTTCATCCTCGCCCAGCGGTGCGCCGTGGCAGGCATGACCGCCGGCCTTATTGGGGGAGCCATAACCGATGATCGTCTTGCAGCAAATCAACGAGGGCTTTGCGGTGATGGCGCGCGCGGCTTCGATCGCAATCTTGATTGAATCCGGATCATGGCCATCGACTTCGACCACGTGCCAGCCGTAGGCTTCGAAACGCTTCGCGGTATCGTCGAGGAACCAGCCCTCGACCTTGCCGTCGATCGAGATTCCGTTGTCGTCCCAGAAAGCGATCAGCTTGCCGAGACCGAGGGTCCCCGCGAGCGAACAGGCCTCGTGCGATATGCCTTCCATCATGCAGCCGTCACCCATGAATACATAGGTGAAATGATCGACAATGTTGAAATCGTCACGATTGAACTCGGCCGCCAGCGCGCGCTCGGCGATTGCCATGCCGACGGCATTGCTGACTCCCTGGCCGAGCGGCCCGGTCGTGGTCTCGATTCCCGGCGCGTAACCGTGCTCGGGGTGGCCCGGCGTCTTCGAATGCAGCTGGCGAAAATTTTTCAGGTCTTCGATGGTGACTTCGTAACCGGTCAGGTGCAGCACCGAGTATGCCAGCATCGACCCGTGCCCGTTCGACATGACGAAGCGATCGCGATCGCTCCACTCCGGATTGGCGGGGTTGTGACGCATGAAATCGTTGTACAGGACTTCCGCGATGTCAGCCATTCCCATCGGGGCTCCCGGATGACCGGAATTGGCTTTTTGCACGGCATCCATGCTTAGCACCCGAATCGCATTTGCAAGCGTTTTACGAGATGACATTGACCGCCCCCATAACCGAATATTCTAACATAGGTGATTGATTAATAATGAGTATTTCAAAGATACAGCTGTCTCGATACCGGTCTCGCCAATAACCGAGGCCCACCCTGCACAAGCGCTGACGACAAGGCGCGCTATTCTCTCGTAAATGCAATTTAACGGCAACTTATAAAATTGCGTGTACGCATCGGTCGTTTCCATTGGGTCGTAATCAGGACTGTTAATTTCAGGCAGGTTAAATATAATCGCCGTTTTCGATCAAGGGGCGGCACTAACCAATGACGGGTTCATACATCTTCACCTCCGAATCGGTATCCGGCGGTCATCCGGATAAGCTGGCAGACCAGATTTCTGATGCCGTTCTCGATGCGCTGCTGGAGCAGGACCATCGCTCCAGGGTTGCCTGCGAAACCCTCGTCAAAACCGGCATGGTGCTACTCGCCGGCGAGATCACCACCAACGCCGAGGTCGACATCGAGGCGCTGGTGCGCAAGACCGTCTGCGATATCGGCTACGACAATCCCGAGTGCGGCTTCGACGGCAAGACCTGCGCGGTGCTGACCGGCCTCGGTAAGCAGTCGGGTGACATCGCGATGGGTGTCGACGAGTCCGGGAACAAGGAACAGGGTGCGGGCGACCAGGGTTTGATGTTCGGCTACGCCTGCAATGAGACCGAAGTCCTGATGCCTGCGCCGATCCACTATGCGCATCAACTGGTGCGCCGGCAGCACGAGTTGCTGAAGTCGGGGGAACTCGACTGGCTGCAGCCCGATGCCAAGAGCCAGGTCACGCTGCGCTACGACGACCATAAACCGGTGGGTATCGAGGCGGTCGTCCTGTCGACCCAGCACAAGGAATCGATCGATCTTAAGACGCTGCGCGAGGCCGTCATCGAAACCATCCTCAAACCGGTGCTGCCGGAAGCCTGGTTCGCCCAGTGCAAAAACGAAAATATCCATGTCAACCCGACCGGCCGCTTCGTTATCGGTGGTCCTGTCGGTGACGCCGGCCTGACCGGCCGCAAAATCATCGTCGACACCTACGGCGGCAAGGCGCGCCACGGGGGCGGTGCTTTTTCCGGCAAGGATCCGTCCAAGGTCGACCGCTCCGCGGCATACGCGGCGCGCTATGTCGCCAAGAACCTGGTCGCCGCCGGCATCGCCGACCGCTGCGAGCTGCAGGTTTCCTACGCGATCGGCGTTGCCGAACCCACCTCGATCAGTATCGATACCTTCGGCACCGGGCGCATCGCCGACGACCGCATCATCACGCTGGTGCGCCAGCATTTCGACCTGCGCCCCAAGGGCCTGATCGCGATGCTGGAGCTGCTGCAGCCGATATACCTGCCCACCGCGGCCTACGGTCATTTCGGTCGCGACGACCTCGATCTGAGCTGGGAGCGTGTCGACAAGGCCGAAGTCCTGCGGGCCGAAGCGGGGCTGTAGCCGGCGCGCGCTGGCCAGGGGCCGGGCTGATCCAAATTGACAGCGGCCCGTATATAGATACAATACCCGGTCCCCGTTTTTAGCGGGACTTGTGCGCGAGGAGCGTTGCGACAGCTTTGCTGCCAGGCTCGCCCACAGGATCGAACAAACGGCGCTCATAAATAGTCAGGAGAATATTTATGAGTGCTAACGCCAAACAGGTTATCAAGCAGGATTTCAAGGTCGCCGACATGGCGCTTGCCGCCTGGGGCCGCAAGGAAATCGCCATCGCCGAAACCGAGATGCCCGGACTGGTTTCGCTGCGCGGCAAGTATGGCGCCGAGCAACCCCTCAAGGGCGCGCGCATCGCCGGCTCGCTGCACATGACGATCCAGACCGCGGTGCTGATCGAGACGCTGGTTGCGCTTGGCGCAGAGGTGCGCTGGGCTTCGTGTAATATCTTTTCGACCCAGGACCACGCCGCCGCCGCGATCGCGCAGGACGGCATCCCGGTGTTCGCCGTCAAGGGCGAGTCGCTCGAAGATTACTGGCAGTACACCCATCGCATCATGGAATGGCATGACGGCGGCACGCCGAACATGATTCTCGACGATGGCGGCGATGCGACGATGCTGATAAGCCTTGGCAGCAAGGCCGAGAAAGATATCTCGGTACTCGACAACCCGGGCACCGAGGAAGAGGAAATCGCCTTCGCCGCGATCCGCGCCAAACTCGCCGAATCTCCCAACTGGTATTCGACGATCCAGAAAAACATCCGCGGCGTTACCGAGGAAACCACCACCGGCGTGCATCGTCTGTACCAGATGCAGGCGAACGGCGAACTGGTCTTCCCGGCGTTCAACGTCAACGACTCGGTCACCAAGTCGAAATTCGACAACCTCTACGGCTGCCGTGAATCGCTGGTCGACGGCATCAAGCGCGCCACCGACGTCATGATCGCCGGCAAGGTAGCCGTCGTGCTCGGTTATGGCGATGTCGGCAAGGGCTGCGCCCAGTCCCTCAAGGGCCTCGGCGCCACCGTAATGGTTACCGAGATCGATCCGATCTGTGCGCTGCAGGCGGCGATGGAAGGTTTTCGCGTCGTTACCATGGACGACGCCTGCAAGCAGGCCGATATCTTCGTCACCGCGACCGGCAACCTGAACGTCATCCGCAAGGATCACATGGAACAGATGAAGAACCAGTCTATCGTCTGCAATATCGGTCACTTCGACAATGAAATCCAGGTCGCCGAAATGAAGGGCTACGAGTGGGAAAACATCAAGCCGCAGGTCGACCACATTATCTTCCCCGACGGCAGGCGCATCATCCTGCTGGCCGAGGGTCGCCTGGTCAACCTCGGTTGCGCCACGGGTCACCCAAGCTTCGTGATGTCGAATTCGTTCACCAACCAGGTGCTGGCGCAGATGGAAATCTTCTGCAACCCGGGTAAGTACCACAACGAGGTCTACGTGCTGCCCAAGCATCTCGACGAAGAGGTCGCGCGACTGCATCTGGAAAAGATCGGCGCCAGGCTGACGACCCTGACCCAGGAGCAGGCCGACTACATCGGCGTCAAGGTCGAAGGTCCCTACAAGCCCGAGCAGTACCGCTACTAGGCAGCCGCCCCGGTTTTGCGGATCTCCCGCGTACATATCGCAACGGAGCTTGTCGTCGGCGACGAAATTCCGCTCGACAAGCCGCAAAGCCACTACCTGAAGAACGTGCTGCGCCTGAAGTCGGGCGCGGCATTTTTTTTGTTCGACGGACGCGCAGCAGTCGATTACCGCGCCACCCTCGTCATCGACGGCAAACAGTTCAGGGCACGCATCGAAGCGGCGATCCCGCTGGATACGGAGTCCCGACTCGAAACCGAAATCATCCAGGGACTAGGACGCGCCGACCACATGGACTGGATGATCCAGAAGGCAACGGAGCTCGGAGTCGGCAGAATATCCCTGTTCAATGCAGAACGCAGCCAGCCGCGCCTGCAGGCATCGCATCGGCAAAAGAAACTCGACCACTGGCGGGGCGTCGCCATCAGCGCCTGCGAGCAATGCGGCCGGGCGATCGTTCCCGACCTTGCGTTCCACGACGACATCGAACGGGCGCTGGCCCAGTCATCCGACGCTATCGGGTTACTGCTCGATTTCGACGGCCCTCCGCTGGCATCGGCGTTGCCCGCAGGCGAGCCGGCGGTAGCGATACTGCTGGGTCC
>JAOTUD010000247.1 GCA_029864065.1 Gammaproteobacteria bacterium
TTGTCGACCTGCACCGCGATCCGGTCGCCGGGCTCGACCCCGTATTGTCGCAGCAGGTTGGCGAGTCGTCCGCTCAGGGCGACGACGTCGGCATAGGACCAGGATCGATTCCCCGGAACCAGCAGCAGCCGGCGCGAATCGGCTTCGCGCCCGGCAAGCAGGCCGTCGAACAGGTGGTTAGCGCCCATTACAGCACCGGCACCGGTTTACGACGCACCCCGCTCAGGGCGTTGGCGGCGATCGCGAGCATCAGCACGGCGCCACCGATCAGCGTGTAGGCGCTCGCGGTCTCGCCCAGGAACAGCCACACCCAGAAGGGCCCGAGCAACACCTCGGTCATCGACAGCAGTGCGAGTTCGGCGGCGGGCACCACGCGCGACCCGATCGTGTATACGGTCAGGCCGAGGCCGACCTGGAATACGCCCAGCGCCAAAGCGATCGCGATATCATTGGCCGGAATCGAAAAGCTGTAGCCCTTGACCAGGCACACCAGGGCCGCGGTGATCATGGCGAATATACCGGCCAGGAACACCGCCGGCAGCATGTCCTCGAGCTTGCCCCAGCGCAGCGCGACGGTGAATGCCGCGAATCCGAAGGCTGACAGGATGGCGCTGAGATTGCCCGCCAGGCGTCCCAGGGAAATTCCGTTGATCACCATGATGGCGATGCCGATCGTCGCCACGGTCATCGTGATCCAGGTCGCCCTGCGCACGCTCTCGCGCAGGATGATCCAGCCGAAAAAAGCCGCCAGGAACGGCGCCGACGCGAACAGGAACATGGCGTTGGCGACGGTCGTGGTCTGGATCGCGTAGATGCCGCCGGCGAAAGCCAGCACCAGCCCCATGCCGCCGACAACGCCGGCGATACCCGATTTGCGGATGGTCAACATGGGCCTGTGACCCGAGCGGAAGGTAATGATTACGATCAGGAAGGTCGCGAGCGCCGCGGAACGGTAAAGCAGGATCTGCCACACGTTGGCCTCTTCGATCAGGCGGATACCGAGTCCCATCGACGACCAGAATACGCCCGACATCAAAACCAGCAGAACTCCGCTGACATAGCTGAGACCGGGTGCTTCGATTTCTGCCGCGAGGACTTTGGACATGCGCTGGTTTCACCGGATTATCATTCTGGCGACCGAGATTAATCCATGGCGGCGGGATTGAAAAGCACAGATTAGCGTGGTTTTACAGCGGCGCCGGATCGACATAAACTCGTATTCCAGCAGGAGGACGCATGCAGCAAGGCGATCAATTCAACCAGGCGACCGTCGACTGGCGCAAACCCGGCGTCGCCATCGATGCCGCGGCGCGACCCGGTTTCGACGCGGCAAGCGAGGATATCGAGACTTTCAGGCGCGACGGTGTCGTGTTGCTGCGCGGCGCCAGCGTCGAATGGGTCGACACGCTGCGTCGGGGACTGCAACGCAACCTCGACGATCCGCTGCGTTACGCGTTTCCGTGCGAAAGCAATCCCCGCGGCGATCCGGGACGTTTCTTCGACAGCTACTGCAACTGGCAATTGATCCCGGAATACCTGGACTACGTTTCGCACTCCAGCGCGGCGTCGATCGCCGGCCAGTTCATGGACAGCGCGTACGCGCAGTTCTTCCACGAGCACGCCTTCATGAAGGCCCCCGGCACGCAGCGCGCGACGCCCTGGCACCAGGACCTGCCCTACTACTGCGTCGACGGTTTCAAAACCGCGAGCGTCTACGTTTCGCTGGACCCGGCAGAAGCCGATGTCGCGGTACAGTTCGTTCGAGGATCGCATCGCTGGGGGCGCCTGTTCTACCCGCGCGTTTTCGAAGACGGCAGCACTTTCAACGACGACCAGCCCGGCGCCGTGCTGGAGGCGGTGCCGGATATCGATGCGCAGCGGGATCGATACGATATCACCGACTTTTCGCTCGAACCGGGCGACACCATAGTTTTCGATTTTCGCAGCCTGCACGGTACCGGAAATGCCGAAGTGAAATCCATGCGGCGCGCGTTTTCGACGCGCTGGCTCGGCGACGACGTAAGCTTTTGCGAGCGCCCGGGAGAGACTTCACCGCCCTATGTCGATCACGGCATGCGCCTCGGGGATAGAATGCGCGCCGACTGGTTCCCGATCCTGTGGCGCCGTAAAGACTAAACTTCCTTGCGCGCCTTCCACAGATCCCACGCGAAACGCAGCCTGACGCCGATGTCGAGGAAAGGCCTTGGCGGCAGCCTGTTCGGCGTACCGAGGCTTTCCATGTAGCCGATCAGTTCGTTGTCGATACCGCAGGCCATGTCCGCCGCGAGCATGCCGCCGGCGGTGCCCTTGGTAACCCCGACCGCGTTCTGGCACACCGAGGTATAAACATTGTCGGCCAGCCGCCCGAAACCGGGCGCGCCGTTTTGCGCGAGGCAGATGAAGCCGGTCCAGGTGTATTCCATGTCGACATCGGGCAGCATCGGGAAACGCTCGTCGAACAGCCGCTTGTGCACCTGCTTCATGTGGGCGCGATACGACTCGGCCTCGCGCATCTTCGGGTTGTGATAGATATTGTTGCGGATCAGGATGCGGTGATCGCTGGTGTAGCGCATCGTGATCGACGCGAAGGCGTTCGCCGGGGTCACGCCCCAGTTTTCCTCGCAGCCGAGCGCATCGCGTTCCGCCGCGGTCAGCTGGCGGCTGAGGCTGGCGTTGGCAGCCATCGGCAACAGTCTCTGCTCGAAGTAGCCGAAGCGGTCGGCGAAACCGTTGACACCGAGGATCATCTGCTCGGCGACGACCTGCCCCCGCGGCGTCGTCAGCGTAATTTCCGGTCCGAGGTCCAGCGACACTACCGGCGAGTTTTCATACAGGGTTACGTTCTCCGGCATGTTATCGGCGAGCCCGCGCACCAGCGCCGCCGGGTTCATCAGCCGGCAGCCCGGCGTGTATACGCCCGCGGCGAAGTGCGTGGTGCCGAGGCGCCCGTCGAGCTGCGCCTTGTCGACCCAGGTATAGGGTTCGTTCAGGGCATCGAGTTCCGTGGCGAAGGGCTCCAGCACCTCGTGCACCCCCTGCTCCGAAACCGCGCAGTGGTACTTGCCGGGCCGGGTCCAGTCGCAGTCGATGCCGTAGCGCTCGATCTGCGTTTCGTGGTAATCGATGGCGGCGCGCGCCAGCGCCATGTAACGATGCGAGCCGTCCAGTTCCTCCAGCGACGAGCCGACGTTATGCGGCAAGTCGATCGCGAAGCCCGAATTGCGCCCGGAGGCATTTTCGCCGACCTCGCCGGCATCGAGCAGGATCACTTTATCGTCGGGCCGGTTTTCGGCGAGACGACGCGTGGCCGCGAGCCCGGCGTAGCCGGCGCCGACGACGACCCAGCGCGCGCGCTGCGCGCCGGCGAGCGACGGCTTCGGCGTGCGCGGCCCGAGGATATGGCTCCAGCCGTTGGTATTGTCGTCCTGCGGCAGATGGTTAACGGAACGCGTGTTCAAGCATCAGCCCTGGTGCCAGTTGCGGAGATGGATCGCGAAATGCACCAGCGCCGATTGCGCCTCGTGGATCAGCGTGGTTCCCTTTGACAGCCAGATACTGTCTCTCGGTTTGAGGACATGCACCGCGTCGTCGGCATGCACCCGGAGCTCGCCCTCGAACACGGTCAATACCTCGTCGTAACGAATCGTCCACGGGATGCGGGCGTTGCTGAATCGACCCCAGCCGGTGCCGTGCTCGGAACCGTCCTTGCTGCCGCCGGTGTCGACGACCTGCGCCATGTCACCGAATTCGAAACGCGGCGCGAATTCGAGCGCGTCGAATCGCTTTACCCTGAGTTCAGCTTTTTGCGTGGCCATCGGCCATTGTTATTGCATTTAACATACAGAGATGTATATTCAACCATACATACTTGTATGGTGCAATAGATGTCGGATAACCGTTTGCTCAAGGCCGTTGCCGAACGCGGCTTCCAGAGCCAGGATCGCAAGCAGTTGCAGCGTTTCGACTGGCTGCAGCAGGCGCTGGAAACCTTTGTTTCCGAGGGCATCGACGCGGTGCGCATCACCCGGCTGGCCGACGACCTTGGCGTCACCCGCGGCAGTTTTTACTGGCATTTCGAGAACCGCAACGACCTCATCGAAGCGCTGGTAAGCTACTGGATAGACAAGAACACCGACGCCATCGTCAGGTCCGTCGACGGCGCGGCCAGCCTCGCCCAGGGCATTTTCAGGTTCTTCGAAACCTGCATCGATGCCGTCGCTTTCGATCCGCGACTGGACCTCGCGATTCGCGAATGGTCACGGCGTTCGCCGAAAATACGCCGCCTGGTCGATCGCGAAGACGCCGCGCGTATCGCCTCCCTGCAGGCATTTTTTACGCGTTTCGAATACCCGATGCCGGACGCGCTGGTGCGCGCACGCGTACTTTACTATTCGCAAATCGGCTTCTACGCGCTCGAAATCCAGGAGCCGCTGGCAACGCGTCTGGGCTACACCGAGGCGTATTTCGAATGCTTCACCGGGCGCAGGCTCGATCCCGGCGCGGCGACAGCGTTTTGCCGCCATATCATCGACACTTACGGAGGCAAGCTAACGTGAGCAGGAGAACCCGGCGCGGGCGGCACCATGGCGTCGCCGATACCTCGCATCAGCGCGTGGTCAATTACCGCAACCTCAGGAACCCACTGCTGCGCCAGCCCGTCCTCAGCGAGGACCGGCTCGAGGCGATCCACCAGACCGCGCTGCGCGTGATCCGCGAGCTTGGCATCAAGGTGCTCAACGCCGAGGCCAGGGAATATTTCAAAAAAGCGGGCGCCAGCGTCGACGAGACCTCGCTGCTGGTCCGCATCGAACCGGAACTGGTGGCGTCGGCGCTGGAGACCGCTCCCGGCGAATTCGTCATGCACGGCGCCGTGCCCGAAACCAGCGTCACGCTCGGAGGCGATAACGTCGCCTTCGTCTGCGTCGGCGGCGCGCCGCATATTTCCGATCTCGACCGCGGCAAACGCCCCGGTACGCTCGAGGATACGCGCAACATCATCAAGCTCAGCGAACACTTCGACGTGCTGCACATGCAGTCCCCGAATGTCGAATCGCAGGACATCCCGGTACACCTGCGCCATTACCAGGTCACCGCGGCCCAGCTGACCTTGAGCCGCAAACCATTTTTCATTTATGCGCGCGGCAGCGCCCAGGTCGAGGACGGCTTCGCGATGACGCGCATCGCACGTGGCCTGAGCCAGACGGAATTCGAGGCCAGGCCGTGGTGCTACACGATCATCAATACCAACTCGCCGCGCCAGCTCGACGTGCCGATGTGCCAGGGCATCATCGACTTCGCCAGGGCCGGCCAGATGTCGGTGATCACAC
>JAOTUD010000248.1 GCA_029864065.1 Gammaproteobacteria bacterium
AAAACAAGCGACGCGGCGGCACTGAAAACGTCGCCGGCATCGTCGGGCTGGGCAAGGCGGCGCAGCTCGCGCGGCTTGAAATGGAGCACAGGCGACACTACCTTGGGCAGTTGAGGGACGCGTTCGAAACGAGGCTCGCAGCCATTCCTGGCAGTGTGGTCTTCGGGCTGCAGGCGCCACGCTTACCCAATACGACGTTTTTCGCGCTGCCGTATTACCATGGCGAGACGCTGCTGATGGAGCTCGACCGGGCGGGTTTTGCGCTGTCCAGCGGTTCCGCCTGTCATAGCGCGGTTACCGAACCCAGCCATGTACTCAGGGCGATGGGTGTCGACGATAACCTGGCGTTGAACGCGATACGGGTCAGCTTTGGCATGGACAACAGCTTGCAGGATGTCGAAAAACTGGCCGTCAAACTTCACCAACTGGTAAGCAAACTGCCGGCGGTTATGCGCCGGGCAGCGGGATAGAGAGATACAAATGGCAATTCAACTAAGCGACGAAGCGGCCTCCAGGGTGCAGCATTTCCTCGAAAACCGGGGCAAGGGTATCGGTCTTCGGCTCGGTGTTAAAACTACCGGCTGTTCCGGGCTTGCCTATGTCATCGAATTTGTCGATGAAATCCGCGACGACGATGAAGTCTTCGAAAGCAAGGGGGTGAAAGTCGTCGTCGACAAGAAAAGCCTGATGTTTCTGGATGGCACCGAAGTGGACTTTGCCAAGGTCGGCCTGCAAGAAGGTTTCCAGTTCAAGAATCCCAACGCCAAGGACGCCTGCGGCTGCGGTGAAAGCTTTACCGTCTGATTTCCGATTCCATGCAGTCCCCCGATTTTAGCCAGAACTATTTCGAGCTATTTGGCTTGAGGCCCGTGTTCGATTTAGATCTCGCGGGCTTGCACGATGCGCAACGGCGCCTGCAGGCGAGCTATCACCCCGATAGATTCGTCGGATCGACCGACCAGGACAAGAGGCTGTCGGTGCAAATGGCCTCGCACGTGAACCAGGCTTACGAAACATTGCGGGACCCGGTGAAGCGTTCGCGCTACCTGCTCGAGATCAACGGTGCGCGGTTACCCGATGATTCCGAAACCACCTCCGACACGGCGTTTCTGATGGAGCAGATCGAATTGAGGGAAGAGCTCGAATCCTGCCGCCATGCGGAAGACGCGCTCGACCGTTGCGATCGAATCGAGACGAGGTTGACACAGCGAGCCGACGAACTGGCCGGCGAATTCGTCGATCGTTTCGAAGCGAAGGCTTTCGAGGATGCGCTGGAGAGCAGCCGCAAGATGCAGTTTATTCAGCGTATCCAGCAGCATTTATCCGAACTGCAGTACGAGCTGGAAGAGTGTTGATGGCCCTGTTGCAGATATCGGAACCCGGGGAATCGAACGCACCGCACCAGCACCGTCTAGCGGTGGGTATCGATCTCGGCACCACCAATTCGCTGGTCGCGACGGTACGTAGCGGCGAAGCCCTGTGCCTGCCCGACGAGCAGGGACGCAAGTTACTGCCCTCGGTGGTCCATTTCGGCGAGACCGAAGTGCTGGTGGGATACGAGGCGCAGGCGCGGCAAACCAGCGATCCACTCAATACCGTCGCCTCGGTAAAACGTATGATGGGCCGCGGCCAGCGCGACCTGAAGCATTTCGGCGACATCGCGTTGCACCATTTCGTCACCTCCGGCGACAGCGGGGTTCCCCGTATTCGCACCGGCGGCGGTGATTTCAGCGCGGTCGAAATTTCGAGCGAAATATTGAAGGCGCTTGCGCATCGCGCCGCCGACAGCCTCGGCGGAGACCTGGCCGGGGTAGTGATAACCGTTCCTGCCTATTTCGACGACGCCCAGCGGCAGGCAACGCGCGATGCCGCAACGCTGGCCGGGCTGAACCTGTTCAGGTTACTGAGCGAACCCACCGCAGCAGCGGTGGCATACGGGCTGGACCAGGATAACGACGGGCTGATCGCGGTTTACGACCTGGGAGGCGGTACCTTCGATATCTCCATTCTGCATCTCAACAAGGGCGTTTTCGAAGTGCTTGCCACAGGCGGAGACTCGTCGCTGGGTGGAGACGACATGGATCACCTCCTGGGCGACTGGATTATCCGGCAGGCTGGATTTACCGATATCGATGCCGGGCAGGCGCGCCGGATCCTGCTCGCGGCCCGCGCCGCGAAAGAGGCGCTGACGAAACAGGAATCGGCCGAGATCAGGGTCGAGCACGAATCGGCCTGGAGCGGAACAATCGGTCGCCAGGAATTCGATGATCTGATCCAGCCGCTGGTCAGGAAAACGCTGTCCGCCTGCCGCCGGGCGCTACGGGATGCCGGGATCGGCAAGGCCGACATCGGCGAGGTCGTCATGGTAGGCGGCTCGACTCGGGTGCCCCTGGTGCAGTCGATGGTCGGTGATTTTTTCGAACGCAAACCCATGTGCGATCTCGACCCCGACCAGGTCGTGGCCCTCGGCGCCGCGATACAGGCCGATATTCTTGCCGGCAACAAACCGGACAGCGAAATGCTGTTACTCGACGTATTACCCTTGTCCCTCGGCATCGAGACCATGGGCGGTCTCAGCGAAAAGATTATCGACCGCAATACGTCGATCCCGGTAGCGCGCGCGCAGGAGTTTACCACCTTCAAGGATGGGCAGACCGCGATGTCGATTCACGTGGTGCAGGGAGAACGCGAGCTGGTATCCGATTGCCGTTCGTTGGCGAAATTCGAGTTGCGGGGTTTTCCGCCGATGGTGGCCGGAGCGGCGCGGATTCGCGTGACTTACCAGGTCGACGCCGATGGCTTGCTGTCGGTTAGCGCGCAGGAGACCATCAGCGGCGTTGCCGCCGATATCGTCGTCAAGCCTTCTTACGGGCTGACCGATTCCGAAATCGAATCGATGTTGCGCGCTTCCATGGATCATGCCCGTGAAGATATCGAAATACGCATGCTGAAAGAACAGCAGGTCGAGGCAGACAGGGTGCTAGCAGCGATCGATGCCGCGGTGGCCCGGGATGGCGCAAGCCTGCTCAGCGAAGCCGAACTGACGCTGATTATGCGACGCCGCGACGAGCTCGCGTCGGCAATCGAAAGCGCCACGGCGGATGAGCTCAAACGGTTGATCAAGGCTGTCGAGGATGCCAGCGAGACTTATGTCGCGCGGCGCATGAATGCGAGCGTGAACAAGGTGCTTGCAGGCAAAAAAATTGACGAGGTTGATGTTCGATGACCGTGATCACGGTAATTCCCAACGAAGAAAAATGCCCGGAAGGAGCGACGATCGAAGTCGAACCCGGAATCAGTATCTGCGACGCCCTGTTGAGCAACGGGATCGAGATCGAGCACGCCTGTGAAAAATCCTGCGCCTGCACCACCTGTCATGTCTACGTCCGCGAAGGCTTCGATTCGCTGGAGGAGTCGAGCGAAGACGAGGATGACTATCTCGACAAGGCCTGGGGACTCGATATGGATTCGCGCCTTAGCTGCCAGGCGATAGTCGGCGACGAACCGCTTACTATCGAAATTCCCAGGTACACCATCAACATGGTGTCAGAAATTCACTAGGAGAGACCGATGAGCCTTAAATGGACCGATACGCTCGATATTGCTATCGAGCTGTCAGAAAAGTATACCGACATTGACCCCCAATATGTGCGTTTTACGGATCTGCATGCATGGGTATGCGCGCTGGAAGATTTCGACGATGATCCGAACCACTCGAACGAAAAAATCCTGGAGGCGATTCAAATGGCCTGGATCGACGAGGCTGATTGATTAATTTTCAGTCAAATTCTTGACAGAAAAACGTCGAATTCTCGACACCTTTGTTGTTCAAAATCAAACACTTTGGCGGTGTTTTTAAGGCCGTTTGATTGTTAATCACGCCGCAAATCGAATTTTTTTGCCTAAACAGTTTTTCAAAATAAATCATTTATAAACAAATAATTAAAACTAATACCTAAGGTAGAATCTAAATAAGCGATTGTGAACTTGGTCACAGTTTGCTTGCAATCGTCCTCCGATTCGGTAAATTGACTTCAACCCATCGTTCAACAAAAGTGGGTAAAACCCTGAAATTAAAACAATTTCGTATATCAGGGAAAACGACCAAAAGGCTAGATCCCGAATGCAAATTTCGGGCACGAAGACATCAATTTATCCGGAGACACCGACATGAGTAACGTAGCATATATCAGTGAAGTCACGACTGAAAAGCAATCCTACGGCCACCAATCCCAGTTAAAAACCTATTACGACAGCAAGAATAAAATCGGCTGGTTTCTGATGAAGGGCGCTCCCCGACCATCTTTTACGCTGAGATTGCTGGACGACATCAGCGACTACCTCGAAAACGTCAAGCAGGAAATGGTTGAGACCAATGGTGAAAAATACGATTACCTGGTGGTTGGCTCCGACGTGGAGGGGGTATTCAACCTCGGCGGCGACCTCGAACTGTTCCGCCAGTACATAGAATCCGGCAACCGGCAGGGACTGTTGGACTACGCCATAAAATGCGTCGATATACTCTACCAAAACATGTTCCATTATGACCTGGACCTGACGACCATTTCCCTGATTCAGGGCGACGCGCTCGGTGGCGGTTTCGAAGCGGCGCTCTCGAGCAATCTTATCGTCGCCGAGAGAGGCGTTAAAATGGGTTTGCCCGAGGTTCTTTTCAACCTTTTTCCCGGCATGGGCGCCTATTCGCTGTTGTCCCGCAAGATCGGATTTGCGGCAGCCGAAAAAATGATTCTAAGCGGCAGTATCTACTCCGCGGAGCAGTTATACGAGATGGGTGTGGTCGATATCCTGGCGGAAAAGGGCGAAGGCGAAGTGGCCGTGTATCGTTATATCAAGAACGCTTCCAGGGCCAGCAATACCTTCAAATCGATGCAGAAACTCAAGGATATCTGTAACCAGGTTAGCTACAAGGAACTGGCAGATATCGCTACCGTATGGGCGGATTCTGCCTTGAAGCTGACTTCCAAGGATTTGCGCATGATGGAGAGACTGGTGCGACGTCAAAACAACAAACTGGAAGATAGCGCCTAGTTGTCTGTCGTCTTTTCCGCATAAACTTCGTGTTCGACCGTTACTGCACTGTTAAGTGCAGTAACGGTCCTCTTAAATACTTCCTCTATCCGCATACACATCTGGTTAATTTTCTCGCTACCCATATCGTAGGGCTTCAGCGATTCTCCCTCGGCACAGATTTCCACCAGCTTGCCCGCACCAAGTTCGGTTGCGGATCCTTTCAAGGCGTGTAAATTCTCGCGGTATTCCAGGTAATCGTCGTACATCGACTTTTTCATATTCAGGATATGCT
>JAOTUD010000250.1 GCA_029864065.1 Gammaproteobacteria bacterium
AGCCGAAAGCAGGCAGATCCCCTTGGGCCGTGTCAACCGGCTAGACCTGGAATCGGGAAAACGGGACATTAATACCATCAACAAGGTCAAGCCGACCACCACCGGCAGATCGCGCGAGCGCGCCGACGCATCGATGCTGAAGCCGGTAAACAACGCCGGCAGACCGATTACCGCGAGCGAGTTGAACAGGTTGGAGCCGATGACGTTGCCGATCGCGAGGTCAGGCTTGCCCTTCTTGAGGCTCGCGATCGACGCCGCGAGTTCGGGCAGGCTGGTCCCCAGGGCGACGATGGTAAGGCCGATTATCAGTTGGCTGACGCCTAGTTCGAGCGCAAACTGCGATGCGCCCCAGACCAGCAACTTGGAGCTGCCGACCAGCAGAACCAGTCCCAGCACCAGCCAGCCGATCGCGACCGGCAGTGGCATCTCGTGGACGATTTCTTCGGTTTCGTGATCTTCCCGGGAGTAAGCGTCCGGGTACGAGCGATGTACGCGTATCAGATAGTAAAGGCTGAGCATCAGCAGGCCAACCAGGAAGAAACCATCGACCAGTTCGAGCCGCCGGTCCAGCAACGCCCAGGCCATGACCGCGGTGGCCAGCAGCAGCAACGGGTACTCGGTTTTGAACAGGTGCTTCGCCACCGGAATCGGCGCCAGTATCGCGGTGGTGCCGAGGATCAGGCCAATATTGGCGATATTGGAGCCGAGCGCGTTGCCGATCGCGATATCGGGAGTATCTTCCAGTACCGCGATAATCGACACGACGATCTCCGGGGCAGAGGTGCCGAAACCCACGACCGTGATGCCTATGATCATGACCGAGACGCCGAGCAGATGCGCCAGCGCCGCCGCTCCCTCGACAAACTTGTCGGCACTCCAGATCAGTATAGCCAGTCCGGCGAGGATGGCGGCGATGTAACTTAGCATGCCTTCGAAACGAGCGGTCAGACCGTCAGAAATCGTCGGTCGACGTGAACAGCCCGACGCGAAGATCGATTGCGCTATAGATTTCCCGACCGTCGACCTCCATCGATGCGTCGCCGATACCCATGACCAGCTTGCGCATGATTACGCGCTTCATGTCGATGCGGTAGGTGACCAGCCTGGCGTTTGGCAGCACCTGCCCGAAATACTTGACTTCGCCGGCGCCGAGGGCGCGACCGTGGCCCGGACCGCCTTTCCAGCCCAGGAAAAAACCGATCAGCTGCCACATTGCGTCCAGCCCCAGGCAACCGGGCATGACCGGGTCGGTTTCGAAATGGCATTTGAAAAACCATAGCTCCGGATTGACGTCCAGCTCGGCGATGATTCCGCCCTTGCCGTATTTGCCGCCGTCTTCGGTGATATTGATGATGCGGTCGAACATCAGCATCGGGGGCAGGGGCAGTAGCGCGTTGCCGGGCCCGAACAGATTGCCCTTGCCGCATTCGATGAGTTCATCATAGACGAAGCTATGTCGATCGGTCAGAGATGAGGACATGTATAAGGCTTTTATAAGAATTTATTGAGGTTGCGAACACTAACGATTATGCGGCAAATTTGCCAGTAAATTAACGGAATGATTCGTATTTCGCCGCGTTGGCGTTCACTTGTAACCGGTTAACGGATAGACTTTGCGTGGTTTTCACGCCTGGCCGCGGTTCGAGTCAGTTTATATTCAGCATTGCCATGGAAATATCACGACTATGGGTACCAACACATGCAGAATTATCGGGTTTTCGATTTTGTTATTATGCAGCGGCAGCGTTCAGGCGCAGCAGAAATTAAGCCTCGAGCAGGCCATCGAAATGGCGCTGAACCGTGATCCCAGAATCGAGGAAAAAGAGGCCTTCGTGCGCCAGGCCCGCGGCCTGTTGCAGGAAGCCGAGGGCTCGGAAGGATTTCGCTACTCGGTGGACAGTTTTCTTGCCCTGTCGACCGGCCTCGACGGTGGTTTCTACGAAGGGGGTGCAACCACCTGCAGCAGCGGCTGCCGGCCGCGTGACGATCTCTATGATTTCAACGACGGCCTGTCGCTGTGGGCGGGGCTGACATTCAGTATCGTAAAGCCGCTGGCGACCTTCGGACGCCTCGAGAACTACCAGGAAGCCGCGCAAAACAATATTACGGTCAAGCAGCAGGACGTCGCGCTGCAACGCGACGAGGTAGCGCTGCAGGTGGTCAAGGCCTATTACGGATACCTGACCGCGCGCGACAGCCGCTTGTTGCTCGAGGATACGCGCAACCGGCTCGAAGCGGCGCTCAATCTGGTCAATGAATGGCTGGAAGAAGGTTCCGGCAACGCCAGGCAGTCTGATAAATATGCACTCGAGTCGGGTCTCGGGCTGATCGACAATTTTCTCGCCGAGGCCTCGGGCCTCGAAAAGATAGCGATGGCGGGATTGAAATTCCTGACCGGTCATCAGGACGAAGTGATCGAACTGGCCGATCGCCGCATTATGCCGGTGCCGTTGCCGGACGAAAGCCTGCAGGACTGGATCGACCTGGCCCTGCTCAATCGCGCCGAGTTCAAACAGGTGGAAGCCGGCCTTGCGGCGCGGCGGGCGCTGGTCGAAGCCAAGCGCGCCGACGCTAAACCGATCGTGTTCGCCGGGGTTGCCGGTTCGCTGGCTTACTCGCCGGACCGCGAGCGGCTGGATAATCCGTTTATTTACGACCCGTTCAACCATGTCGCGGCATCGCCGCTGGTCGGCATGCGCTGGCTATGGGAGCAGGGCGCGCAGCCGGGGCGCGTGGCCCAGGCGCAGGCCGAGCTCGACGCGCTGGTGCAGAAAGCGTCGTTTGCGCGCGAGGGAATTCCTTTCCAGGTGCGCGAGCAGTATTTCTCGATGCAGGCAAAATACCAGGCGATCGGCTCGATGCGCGAGAGCTCGAGGGCCGCAAGGCGCTGGATGATCGCGTCCTACTCCGATTTTGAGGCCGGCCTCGAGGATGCCGACAAAATAATCAACGCGCTGCAGGTATACGTACTGACCTACGCGGAGTATCTGCGCGCGGTGAATGATTTCAACAACCTCGTGTCCAAGTTGCGAAGTGTCAGCGGAGTATTCCAGTGAAAAATATTTTTACCCTTGCGTTGTTAATGGTGGTCCTGCCGGCCCAGGCTTTTACCGGGCCCCAGCAGCTGATCCGGGAAACCTCGGACAAGGTCATCGGAGAGATCAAGGCTAACGCGGCGACTTACCAGAGTAATCCGCAGAAAATCTACCAGCTGGTAGACGACCTGGTGCTGCCGCATTTTGACTTCTCGGCGATGACCGATCTCGCGCTAGGCCGGTTCAAGGACGAGGTCAGCGCCGCGCAGAAACCTGCCATCGTCAACGAGTTTCGCCTGCTGCTGGTGCGCACCTACAGTTCGGCCCTGCTCGAGTATACCGATCAGAAGCTGGTTTACCTGCCGATGGAAGGCAGCGAAGCCGATGGCGAGGTTACCGTCAGAACCGAAGTCGAGCAGGCCGGAGGATTTCCGATTCCGATATACTACAGCCTGCGCTTTGGCGACGATGGCTGGAAGGTGTTCGATATCAGCGTCGACGACGTCAGCCTGGTGACGAATTATCGCTCCAGCTTCGCGCGTGCGATCAAGAAGGATGGCGTTGACGGGCTGATCAAAACTCTGCAGGACCGTAACCAGCAGCAGTAATCGGTGGGTCGCGGCGCTGCGAGCCATAACACGGAGATTCTCACGGCGTCCAGCGGGATACCCGCCACGGGTATGCCCGCGAGCGACAGCTTGCGTTGCGGACGGTTGCCTTAAATTCGGTAAACTGGGAGGTTTTCCTGTTAGAATGGCCGCCCCTGAAATTAGTGGCGGTACATGAACAAGTTAATCATCAAAGGCGGTATACCCCTGTCGGGCCAGGTGCGCATATCCGGTTCCAAAAATGCAGTGCTGCCCATTCTGGCCGGAACCCTGCTTGCCGATGGGCCGGTCATCATTCGCAATGTGCCGCACCTGCACGATGTCACCACGACGATGGAATTGCTGGGGCGCATGGGGGTATTGCTGACGATCGGGGAGAAAATGAGCATCGAGGTGGATCCGACCTCGTTGCAGAACACCTTTGCACCCTATGAGCTGGTCAAGACCATGCGCGCCTCGATCCTGGTGCTCGGACCGCTGCTGGCGCGCTACGGCCAGGCCGAGGTATCCCTGCCCGGCGGCTGTGCGATCGGCGCGCGCCCGGTGGACATGCACCTCAGCGGGCTCGAGGCAATGGGGGCCAGGATCGTTGTCGAGCAGGGCTATATCAAGGCGCAATGCGAACGGCTCAAGGGCGCCCGTATCGTCATGGACCAGGTGACCGTAACCGGTACCGAAAACCTGATGATGGCCGCGAGCCTGGCGCAAGGGACGACGATCATCGAGAATGCGGCGCGTGAACCCGAGGTGGTGGATCTCGCGGATTTCATCAACGCGATGGGCGGCAGGATCGAAAACGCGGGTACCGACATGATCACGATACACGGCGTCGACAATCTGCAGGGCTGCGATTATTCGGTTTTGCCCGATCGTATCGAAACCGGTACCTACCTCGTGGCGGCGGCGATCACCGGCGGCAAGGTTTTGATCAAGCACACGGATCCGCGCCTGCTCGATGCGGTGCTTGCCAAGCTCGAGGAAGCGGGGGCCTCGATCGATACCGGCGACGACTGGATCGAACTGGACATGGAGGGGCGCAAGCCGCGCTCGGTCAACATCCGCACCGCGCCTTATCCCGGTTTTCCGACCGACATGCAGGCGCAGTTTTGCGCGCTCAACGCGATCGCCGAGGGAACCGGCTCGGTGACCGAAACCGTGTTCGAAAATCGCTTCATGCACATCCAGGAATTCATGCGGCTCGGCGCCAAGGTGCACCTCGAGGGCAACACGGTAATAATCCAGGGGGTCGACGGGCTCAACGGCGCCCAGGTAATGGCAACCGATTTACGCGCCTCGGCCAGCCTGATCCTGGCCGGCCTCGTGGCGAAAGGCGAGACCGTGGTGGACCGGATCTATCATATTGATCGCGGCTACGACCACATCGAGGAAAAGCTCGCCGGCCTCGGCGCCCAGATCCAACGCGTTCCAAACTGATTCCAGTGGCTACCGAGCTAACCATCGCGCTCGCCAAGGGCAGGATTCTCGACGAGACCCTGCCGCTGCTGGCGCGCGCCGGGATCGAGCCGGCGGACGACTTGTCCAGCAGCCGCAAGCTTGTTTTCGCGACCAGCAACAAACTTATCAAGCTGGTGCTGATCCGCTCCGCCGATGTCGCGACCTATGTCCAGTACGGCGCGGCCGATCTCGGGGTCGCCGGCAAGGACGTGC
>JAOTUD010000249.1 GCA_029864065.1 Gammaproteobacteria bacterium
GTCGTTGCCGAACGCATCCAGCAGTCGTTGAACAGGCCGTTCGTTTTACAGGGCAAGGAGATTCTGAGTAGCGGCAGCCTCGGTATCAGCATCTTCCCGGAACATGGGAATACCGTAAAAGATCTGATGCGGCTGGCCGATACCGCGATGTACTACGCCAAGGCACAGGGGCGTAACCGTTACGTAATCTACAATACGAAAATCGATGCCCAACACCAGAACCGCCTGTCGATCGAGGTTGGATTGAACCGGGCCCTGGCGAACGAGGAGTTCGAGCTCTACTACCAGCCGCGTTACGGCATCGATGGCAGCCAGATCGTATCGTTCGAGGCCCTGTTGCGCTGGAACGATCCCGACAAGGGGCTGGTCATGCCGGACGAATTCATTTTTATTGCCGAAGAAAACGGATCGATCGTGCCGATCGGTGAATGGGTGGTGGAGACGGCCTGTCGGCAGTTATCTGCATGGCAAAAGGAATTCTCCGCGCAGCTGTCGATGTCGGTCAACCTGTCCCCGGCCCAGTTCCTGGCAAGGAACCTGGTCGAGGATATCTCCCGGAAAATAAGAGTCTCTGGCATAAGCTCGGGCAGCCTAGAGCTGGAATTGACCGAGAATGCGCTGTTCAAGGATATAGAATCCGGGGTGCGAATTTCGAAACAGTTGAAGGCGCTGGGGATATCCCTGTCGATCGACGACTTCGGCACCGGATATTCGTCGCTGCAATTGTTGAGCCGGCTGCCGGTCGATACGCTGAAGATAGACAAGACCTTCGTGAAAAACATTTTAAACGAGGGTGACGACGAAATGATCGTGCAGTCTTTTATTCTGCTGGGCAAGAACCTGGGGCTGAAGGTCGTCGCCGAAGGCGTAGAAGAAATCGGCCAGTGGCTGATGTTGAAAGAGCGTGGCTGTGACGAAGTGCAGGGCTACTACTTTGCCAGACCCTGCCGAGGCGAGGACGCCCGCCAATTGCTGGTTGAACAATACAAGGTTGAAAAAGCACTATGATTCCCCAACGCAGAAAATTCCTCGGTATTGCCGGCGCCACGATCGCCGGCAGTTTCCTGATCCCGAAGTTTGCCCATGCGCAGAAAAAACATCGGCTTACGATCCTGCAGTGGAACCACTTTGTCCCCGAATTCGACCGGTGGTTCGACCAGGTCTTTGCAAAGCAATGGGGCGACGATAATGATACCGAAGTCGTTATCGACAGGGTGGGTATAACCAGTTTGAACAGTCGTGCGCAGGCTGAAATTCAGCGTGGACGAGGTCACGATTTATTCATGTTCCTGCGACCGCCACCCACCTACGAGGATTTTGTCATTGATCACGCCGAAATCTATCAGGAACTCGAAAGATATGTGGGTAAACCAAATGAGATCGGATTCAAGAGCACCTACAATCCGGTAACAAAAAAGTACTTCGGATTTTCCGACAGCTATGTGCCGGATCCGATCAATTATCGCAAAGATCTGTGGGACGATGTCGGCGTGTTTCCCGATAGCTGGGACAATATCCGCGAAGGCGGCGCCGCGATCTACCGAAGGCACGATATTCCGGTTGGCATAGGTCTTGCCCCGGAACTTGATTCCAACATGGCCCTGCGATCCCTGATGCATAGTTTCGGAGCCTCGGTTCATGACGAAAACGGCAGGATAGTGCTGAACAGTCGCGAGACGGTAGAGGCGGTAAAGTTCATGAAATCGCTTTACCAGGATGCAATGACCGAAGAGGTATTCAGCTGGGACCCATCCTCGAATAATCGCATGATGCTGGCGGGTCACGGATCGCTGACCTTTAATGCCATTTCAATTACGCGAACCGGGGAAAGCCAGAAAATTCCGATCGCCGACAACATTTTTCTCGCGCCTGCCGCGCGCGGCCCGGTGCGGCAAATCGGATTGATGCATTTAATGCATGCATACGTTATCTGGAAATTTGCCCGTAACATCGATGGCGCCCAGCAATTCCTGGTTGACTATGTCAGGAACTTTCGCGACGCCTTTCTCGCCAGCCGCTTTTACAACTTACCCTGTTTTCCGGCAACGGTTCCCGATATCGATGCGCTGGTTGCAGTCGATGAAACAGCAACTCCAGGTAACAAGTACAGCGTTCTGTCGCAGGTCGAAGAATGGACGACAACCATCGGCTACCCGGGCTATGCCAATGCGGTAATCGATGAAACCTTCGGCGACTGGATAATTTCCGACATGTTTTCGGCAGTGGCCCGGGAACGTTCAACGCCCGAAGAGGCCGTTAAAATTGCCACAAAAAAGGTCGACGCCATTTATTCCAAATGGAAGGCTGCCGGCAAGGTCTAATAATTCCGGGGAATTAAGTATTGTGTCCCCGGATCTAGATCAGGGTTGCGCGCGCCTGGTCGAGGTAGACCTGGCGCAGGCGCAGGGTCAGTTCACCGGGTTTGCCGCCGCTGATTTCGCGATCGTCGATTTTTACGACCGGCAGGACATAACTCGAGGCGCCGCTGATGAAAGCCTCGTCGGCGGTTAGCGCCTCGTCCAGCGTAAATTTGTTCTCCACCAGCCGCAGGCCATGCGTCGTGCACAGCGCGACCACGGCGCGTCGCGTCACGCCGGGCAGTATGTCGTTGTTCAGCGGGCGCGTCAGGATCAGGTCGTCCCTGACGATGAAAAAGCTGGTGCTGCCGCACTCGGTCACGTAACCGTCAGCATCGATCATCAGCGCCTCGTAGGCGCCGGCGTCGTAAGCCGCCTTTTTCGCCAGCACCTGCGCCAGCAGATTGGTCGACTTGATGTCGCGCCGCGCCCAGCGGATGTCCGCCGCGCTCGCCAGGGTGACGCCGGCTTCGGCGGCCTCGTTCTCGATCGACGCCTTGGGTTGCGTGAACATGAACACGGTGGGCACGATATCGTCCGGCCACACGAAGTCGCGTTCGGCGACGCCGCGGGTGACCTGCATGTACACCAGGCCCTCTTCCAGCGAATTGAGTTCGACCAGCTTGCGAAATGCATCGAGGATCTGCCCCTGTTCCAGGGGCGATTCGATGCCGAGTTTTGCCAGCGAGTCGAAGTAACGTTGCATATGATGCTCGAAATCGACCAGCTTCCCGTCCATCACTCCGGCAACCTCGTAGATAGCGTCGCCGAAATTGACCGCGCGATCGAAGATCGAAATCCTGGCTTGATCTGCTGGCAGGTAGGCGCCATTTAGAAATACAATTCGGGTCATTCGTTTTCACACCTTACAGGAACCCAACAAAATGCTAGCATACCGCGCATGTCACTGACCCGTCGCCAAAAACTTGCCGCGCGCTTCCGGGAATTCCTGGACACCGAAAGCGTAATCGACCAACCAACCTCGCTGGCTGCCTATGAATGCGACGGCCTGAGCGCGTACCGCGAACAGCCCCTGCTGGTGCTGTTACCGGAGAATATCGAGCAGGTGCAGCAAATCATGCGCCTGTGCCATGAGCAGCGCCTGCCGGTGGTCAGCCGCGGCGCCGGCACCAGCCTTTCGGGCGGCGCCTTGCCGCACGCCGAGGGGGTGGTGCTGAGCCTCGCCAAGATGAACCGGATACTCGAGGTCGACGCGCTGTCGCGCTGCGCCGTGGCCGAGGCCGGCGTGCGTAACCTTGCCATTTCCGAGGCCGTCAGCGCATTGGGTTTGTATTACGCTCCCGATCCCTCGTCGCAGATCGCCTGTTCTATCGGCGGTAACGTCGCCGAAAACGCCGGCGGAGTCCACTGTCTCAAGTATGGGCTGACGCTGCACAATATCCTGGCGCTCAAGGTGGTTGGCTCGGACGGCGAGATATTCGAAATCGACCAGCGTTCTCTGCACACCGACGGCTACGACCTGATGCCGCTGCTGGTCGGTTCCGAGGGGATGCTCGGGATCGTGGTCGAAGTCACCGTCAAGCTGCTGCCGATCCCGCGCTGTGCGCGCGTCGTGATGGGCGTATTCGACTCGGTGGAGCAGGCCGGGGACAGCGTTGCCATGATCATTGCCGAGGGCATTATTCCGGCCGGGATCGAAATGATGGATAATCCGGCGATTCGCGCCGCCGAGGACTTTGTCCATGCCGGTTACCCGGTCGACGCGGAAGCGATCCTGATCTGCGAACTCGATGGCACCGAGGAAGAAGTCGTCGCGCAGATCGAGCTGGTCGAAAAAGTGCTCAAGAAAGGCGGCGCGGTCGAAACCCGGCTCGCCAGGGACGAGGCCGAGCGACTGCTGTTCTGGTCCGGACGCAAGGCCGCGTTCCCCGCGGTCGGCAGAATTTCGCCCGACTATTACTGCATCGACGGCACCATCCCGCGCAAGGCGTTGTCCGCCGTACTGTCAGGGGTGCGTGCGCTCTCGCAAGAATACGGGCTTCGGATCGCCAACGTTTTCCATGCCGGTGACGGTAACCTGCATCCGCTGATTCTCTATGACGCCAACAACGAAGGTGAACTCGAAAAAACCGAGGAACTCGGCAGCAAGATCCTGCAGTTGTGTATCCATCATGGCGGCACGATCACCGGCGAACACGGCGTCGGCGTCGAAAAGCTCGGCGAAATGTGCGTCCAGTTCAGCGAGCCGGAGCGTAACCAGTTTCACTCGATTCGCGAGTGTTTCGACCCGTTGAAGATTCTGAACCCGGGCAAGGCCATCCCGACGCTGGCGCGATGCGCCGAATTCAACGCCATGCACGTGCACGCCGGCGAGGTTCCGTTTCCGGATCTGGAACGTTTTTAATGAATGGAATCGACGATGTCAGCATCGAAGACGAACTTTGCACGCAGATAAGTTCGGTCGCCGCCAGCGGCGGTGAAATCGAGATTATCGGCGGCGGCAGCAAGCGCTTTTACGGCGAACCGATCGAAGCCCTGCCGATCGACGTTTCCGCGCATAGCGGCGTCATCGACTACGATCCCGCGGAGCTGGTCATAACGCTGCGTGCCGGCTGCAAGCTGGCCGATGTCGAAGCGCTGCTGGCCGGGCAGCGCCAGATGTTCGGCTTCGAGCCGCCCCGCTTCGGCGCGGACGCCACTATCGGCGGCATGGTCGCAAGCGCCCTGGCGGGCCCGCGTCGCGCCTATGCCGGCAGCATTCGCGACTTTGTCCTCGGGGTCAAATTGCTGGACGGGCGCGGCCAGGTGCTGCGGTTCGGCGGTCGCGTGATCAAGAATGTCGCGGGTTTCGATGTTGCCAGGCTGATGGTCGGTTCGCTGGGCACGCTAGGCATCATCCTCGAGGTCTCGCTGCGGGTAGTCCCGGTATACGAAACCGAGCTGACGCTGGCCTATGAACACGATAACGCGGACGACCACCTGCGCTGGATCAA
>JAOTUD010000251.1 GCA_029864065.1 Gammaproteobacteria bacterium
CGCCGATAACGGCTACTTTTTTAATCGTCATTGAAATCCCCTAGGCGGCCTGTTCGAGCCCGCCGATCAGTTCGCGCAGCTTTAACAGGGTCTGGCGCGGCGCTTCGATCGGCAGCATGTGCCCGTAGCGTTCGATGATGGTGACCGTTGCATTCAGTTCCTGCGCAAACGCCATGCCGGCCTTGACCGGGGTGAGCCGGTCCTTGCGCGCGAGTATCAATTGTGCCGGCAAGTCGATTGTTTTGGCAACCGCGCTGCCGTTTTCATAGTTGGCGCAGGCAACCAGGTCCTGGTAAAGCGGGTTGCGCGCCATGATCTGGCGGCCGATCGCGATCGGCTGCATGCCCGGCACCGCGCTGATGCCGTATTGCGCATCGGGCCCGAAGCCCCACATCAGCAGCATCTCGGCGGCATCGCCGGCGCTATTCCTGGCCGCGTCGATCAACGCCGGGTTGACCGGTATCGCGCCGGCGGTGCCGATCCCGGTTATCGACTTGAGCAGTTCGGGCGCCTGGTGCGCCAGCTCGAGCACATCGAGGAAACCCTGCGAATGCCCGACCGCGTGCACCTGGTCGACGCCGACCGCGCGTATGAAATCGGCGAGCCAGTCGCCCATCTCCTCGATGCTTTCCAGCGGTTCGCCCGCGGACAGGCTGTGCCCCGGCAGGTCGGGCGCCAGCACCGAGTAACCGTTATAGGCGAACCAGCGTGTCTGCAGTGCCCAGCTGCGATGATCGAGCCCGCTGCCGTGCACGAACATGATCGTCGGCAGGCTTTTGTCGAATTCCTTGCCACCGGTTGCGGCATAGGTTTTCTGGGCGCGAACGTCGATATACATCAGGCTCCTCCGGCGACGCGTTCGGCGGCCTTGAAACCGCGCGCGAAGTCCGCCTTGATGTCGGCGATATCCTCGATGCCGACGGAAACCCGGATCATGTCTTCGCTGATGCCGGCGGCCTTCATGTCGTCGACGGTCAGGCGTGAATGCGTGGTGCTGCCAGGGTGCAGCACCAGCGTGCGCGCGTCGCCGACGTTGGCGAGGTTCGACGCCAGCTGCAGCGAATCGATAAACGCCGCGCCGCCGGCGCGCCCGCCGACGACGCCGAAGCACAGCATCGACCCGGCGCCGTCGGGGAACAGGGTTTGCGCCAGCTCGTGGCTGGGGTTGGACGCCATGTCGGGGTAGTTGGTCCAGACCACAGCTTCCTGCTGCTGCAGCCATTCGAGTAGCGCTTTCGCGTTGGCGACATGCTGTTTCATGCGCAGGTTCAGCGTCTCGATGCCCTGCAGGATCAGAAACGCGTTATGCGGACTCATCGACGCGCCGACGTCGCGCATCGATTCGGCGCGCATTTTCATTGCCAGCGCGGAGGGTCCGAATTCTTCCCAGAAGCGGATACCGTGAAACGGGGCGTAAGGTTCGGTCAGCTCCGGGAAGCGTCCGCTTTGCGCCCAGTCGAATCGACCGCCGTCGACGATGGCGCCCCCGATGGCGACACCGTGGCCACCCATCCACTTGGTCACCGAGTGCACCACGATATCGGCGCCGTGGTCGATCGGGCGGCACAGACTCGGGGTGGCGAAGGTCGCGTCGACCACCAGCGGGATACCGACCTCGTGCGCGATCGCGCCGATGCCGGGAATATCGGAAATCTCGAGCCCCGGGTTGCCGATCGATTCGCAGAATACCATCTTGGTATTCGGCTGGATCGCGGCGCGCAGCGCCTGCTCGTCGTTGACCGGAACGAAGCTGCACTCGATGCCGAGACGCTTGATCGTGTGCTTGAGCAGGGTCGCGGTCGAGCCGTAGATCTGCGTCGCCGATACGATGTGATCGCCGGCGGAGCAAAGCGTGATAAAAACCGTGAACAGTGCGCTCATGCCCGAAGCGGTGCAGATCGCGCCGCTGCCGCCCTCGAGCGCGGCGATACGCTGTTCGAGCACGGCAACCGTCGGATTGGTGATGCGGCTGTAGATATGCCCGCCCTGTTCGACGTTGAACAGCGACGAGCCGTCGCTGACGCTTTCGAACACGTAGGACGTGGTCTGGTAGATCGGCACCGCGCGCGAGCCGTGATCGCTCTCCGGCACGTAGCCGGTATGCAGCGCCACCGTGTCGGGTTTGAGGTACGAAGATCGACTCATGCTTGTCTCCGGGTTAGCTAATGGCGTCGAAATCGAAGGGTATATCGACGATCCTGGCCATTGTACCGTTTACCGTTACGCTTGTGTTGTCGGCGAGGAAGTCCCGTTTCATCATGACCATGGCCAGGTGCTTCAAATGGCGCGACGACCAGACCTGCGAGCGGATATCGCCGACCACGAGATTGTCGACCTCGATGCTGAAGCTGTCGAACAGCATCGGCTGGTCGAATACCAGCCCCACCAGCTGATGTTCGTGCTTGCCCCTGATCGCGCGCAGCGCCTCGAGGCTCATCGACTCGATGTCCGCGTCGAGATCGATGAAGGCATCGAGACCGCATTCGAAGGGATTGTTGTGGAAGGTCATATCGTTGCCGTAGGACAGCAAGCCGCTCTCGATGCGTTCGATCAGGTTAGGACCGCCGGCGCGCACATTGAGGTCGCGACCCTTGTCGAACAGCTCGTCCCACAGCGGCTCGGCGAGGTCGGGATCGTTCAGATAGATTTCGAATCCCCCCTGTTTACTGTATCCCGAGCGCATCACCATCATCGCCTTGCCGTGGAATTCGAGCATGCGCGAGCGGAAGAAGCGGATGCCCGGAACCTCGGGGCCGAACACGCGCGTCACCAGCTCCTCGGCTTTCGGACCCTGCACCGCCAGCGGCCAGATCGCAGCCTCGCGAATCCTGACGTCGAGACCGAAGCCGAGCGCGAGCCCACGCGCCCATAGCCTGACGTCGCTGTCGGCGATCGATACCCACCAGTCGTCCTTGGCGAACTTGATCAGCACCGGATCATTGATCAGCCCGCCGTTTTCGTCGCACAGCGGCGCATAGAGTCCCTGTCCGATTACAGCCTTCGAGATATCGCGAGGCGTCATCAGCTGGATCAGGCGCTCGCTGTCGGGGCCCTTGACCTCGATCTGGCGTTCGCAGGAAACGTCCCAGACCTGTACCTCGCGGCACAGGTGCCAGTAGTCGGCCTCGTTGCTCTCGAAAAATGTCGGCAACAGCATGTGGTTGTAAACGGTATACCCCTTGACGCCGGCGGCCTCGACGCGACGGGTAAACGGGGTCGAGCGCGTGCGGCGTGAAATGCTTAGAATCTTATCAGTCAAACCAGGAATCCAGTCGGGTAGGCCGGGGGCTGCCGTGTTAACAAAAAAGGCCTGCAATGCTAGTCGTTTTTGATTTGTCTGACAAATTGGAAGTTATCTGCCTGCTACCTGAATCTTTCCAGTTACGACATGCCAGGCCTGCCAATGGATGCCGTAGCGGTTGTCAGCCGCATGGATGCTCGAGGCTGGTGTAAAATCTGGCGGCTATTCTGGTACTCCAGGTCATTCCGGGCTTGTATCCCGATACCGCTATCACTTAGTCTTCCGTTCCATGTTCGATCGACTCCCGGTGCAGTACACCGAGCCGCTGTTTCGCCCGCCGAGCGAGGCGCGCTCGCTGATTTTCCAGGTGACCAACGGTTGCAGCTGGAACCGCTGTACCTATTGCGAAATGTATACCGACCCGCAAAAGAAATTCAGGCCGAGGGCCGAGGCCGACGTGCTTGCGGAAATTCGCGCCTGTGCGACTCAGGGCCTGGAACCGCGCCGCATCTTTCTCGCCGACGGCGATGCGCTGGTGCTGTCGATGCGCCGCCTGCGCAATATTCTCGACGAAATCAGGTCCTCGTTGCCGTCGGTGACGCGCGTGTCGTCGTATTGCCTGCCGTCGAACCTGAAAAATAAGAGCGACGACGACCTGGCCGAGCTCGCGGAGCTGGGTCTCAAGCTGATCTACGTCGGCGCCGAGAGTGGCGATGACGAGGTATTGCGAAGCGTCGACAAAGGCGAGACTCATGCCTCGACCGTCGCTGCGCTGCGGCGCGCGCGGCGCGCGGGCCTCAGGACCTCGGTGATGATTCTGAACGGCCTCGGGGGCAGGGCGTTGAGCGAGCGTCATGCGCTGGCGTCGGCGCGGCTCGCCAACGAAACCCAGCCCGATTATCTGGCGACGCTGGTACTCACCTTTTACCGGGGGCGCGAAAGGTTCGAGGCGGGTTTTGACAACCGTTTCGAAGAGCTCGATACGGTGGGCCTGTGCAGGGAGATGAAAACCTTTATCGGCGCGCTGGAGCTGGATCGCACGATATTTCGCAGCGATCATGTTTCCAACCACATGGTGCTAAGTGGCGTGCTCGGCAGGGATAAACAACGCCTGCTCGAGCGAATCGACGAATCGATCCTATACTTCAGCGAACACCCGGAATTCGAAAATGGCCATTTTGGATACTGAGACAGCTTTCCGCGTCGAATCGCCCTGCGTGCGTAAATGCACGCTGGGCGACGATGATGTCTGCGTCGGCTGTTACCGCGCCATCGACGAGATCTGCGCCTGGGGCGGCGCCAGCAATGCCAGGCGCGAGGAAATCCTGCTTAAGGCCGCACAGCGGCGCGAGCGCAATGCCCGGCGCGCCTGACCTCGACCAGCTCAGCGCCGACGAAATTCGCGCGCGGCTGCATGCGCAATCCGGCACCACCTACGACGTTCCCCCCGAGTTACTGAGCGATGCCGCGCGCGAGGCCGCGGTGCTGGTGCCCTTCGTGCGCATCGAAGGCGCCTGGCATATCCTCTATATCCGCCGAGCGCACATCGACAGCGATCGCCATAGCGGACAGGTGGCCTTCGCCGGCGGCAAGCGCGAACAAGGCGACGAGTCGCTGCTCGCGACCGCTTTGCGCGAGGCGCAGGAAGAGGTTGGCATCGCCGCGCGCGATGTCGAGGTGCTGGGGTACATCAATCATCACCATACGATCAGCGAGTTCCAGGTGCGCCCCTATGTCGGCGTCGTGCCATGGCCTTACCCGCTGGTTCTCGACGAGATCGAAGTCGCGCGCGCCTTCACGATGCCGCTGAACTGGCTTGCACGGGAGTCGAATTACCGTACCGAGGAGCGCCGCCACCCCGAATCGCAACGCCCGTGGCCGGTTGTCTATTACGACCTGTACGACGGCGAAATGCTGTGGGGCGCGACCGCGCGCATTACGCTGTCGCTGATCGACGTGCTGCGCGGCGAAACATAGCCCGCATATCTTACCGATTACCTGCCACGGACGCCGCAAAGCGCACCGTGATGTGACGGGTGGTGCTCCC
>JAOTUD010000252.1 GCA_029864065.1 Gammaproteobacteria bacterium
ATCCATGTCGAAAAATACCAGCACAGCTACCCGCACTGCTGGCGGCATAAAACCCCGATCATTTTCCGCGCCACGCCGCAGTGGTTCATCAGCATGGAACAGGCCGGCCTGCGCAGCCTCGCAATGGCCGAAATCAAGAAGGTGCGCTGGGTCCCGTCGTGGGGCCAGGCGCGCATCGAGAGCATGATCGAAAACCGTCCCGACTGGTGTATTTCACGCCAGCGCTACTGGGGCGTACCGATTCCATTGTTCATGCATCGTGAAACCCAGGAGTTGCACCCGCGCACCGCCGAGCTCATCGAGGCCGTGGCAAAGCGGATCGAAACAGCCGGCATCCAGGCCTGGTTTTCGTTATCGGCAGAGGAATTGCTGGGCGACGAGGCCGGCGCCTACCTCAAGCTCGGCGATACCCTCGACGTCTGGTTCGATTCGGGCACCACCCACTACAGCGTGCTGCAGCAGGACGAACGCTTCGATTTTCCCGCCGACATGTATCTCGAGGGCTCGGATCAGCACCGCGGCTGGTTTCACTCGTCGCTGCTGGCCTCCTGCGCGATGCACGGCCAGGCGCCCTACCGCCAGGTCCTGACGCACGGTTTCACGGTCGACGCCCGGGGCATGAAAATGTCGAAATCGGTGGGCAACGTCATCGCGCCGATCAAGGTCACCAAGACGCTGGGGGCCGATATCCTGAGGCTGTGGGTCGCGGCGACCGACTACTCCGGTGAAATGTCGATCTCGGATGAAATCCTGAAACGCACCGCCGATTCCTACCGGCGTATTCGCAACACGCTGCGCTTTCTGCTGGCCAACACCAACGGTTTCGATCCCGCCGAGCATTCGGTTGCAGCCTCGCAACTGCTCGCCCTCGACCAGTGGATCGTCGCCGCAACGCTAAACCTGCAGAACGAACTGCAGCGGCATTACGATGACTATCATTTTCACGTCGCGGTGCAGAAGATCCATAATTTCTGCTCCGAAACCCTGGGCGGGTTTTACCTCGATGTCATCAAGGACCGTCAGTACACGACGCAGGCCGATTCGCTGGCGCGGCGTTCCTGTCAGACCGCGATGTACCACGTCACCGAGGCGATGACGCGCTGGATTGCGCCCATCCTGAGTTTTACCGCCGACGAGGTCTGGGAAAACATGCCGGGCGCGCGCGCCCCCCTCGGGGTGTTTACCGCCGAGTGGTACGACGGCCTGTTCGGCTACTCGAACAGCGAAGTCGACGGCGGCGTCTGGGACGCGCTCGAGCAGGTGCGCGCCGAAGTGACGCGCAGGCTCGAAATACTGCGACAGGACGGCAAAATCGGCTCCAGCCTCGATGCCGAGATCACCATTCATGCCGAGCAGGTGCTGATCGACCAGCTGCAGGGCATCAGCGACGAGCTGCACTTCGTCATGATCACGTCGTCGGCGAAACTCGCGCCGCTGGATGCCGCGGATGCGGACGCCGCGGTAACGTTGCGCGGCGGCAACAGGATACTGGTGCGGGCAGAGCCCAGCCAGTTTCAGAAATGCGTGCGCTGCTGGCACCATCGAGAAGATGTCGGCAGCCATGCCGACCACCCCGAACTTTGCGGCCGCTGTATCGAGAATGTCGACGGCGACGGCGAACGGCGCCGTTTCGCCTGAGCGCGCACCCGATACGTCATGAACGCAACCCACCCGCAGCTGAAATGGTTATGGATCAGCCTGACCGTGATCATTCTGGACCAGGCCACCAAGCAGATCGCCGAGGCGCGCCTGGTCCCGCACCAGCCGGTAAACCTGTTTCCATACTTCGACTGGTACCTGACTTATAACACCGGCGCGGCCTTCAGCTTTCTCGCCAGCGCGGGCGGCTGGCAGCGCTGGCTGTTTACCGTCATCGCGATCGTGATCAGCGCGGTTATCCTGCAGTGGCTGCGCAAGCTGCCGGCGGAGGAAACCGTAACCGCGATCTCCCTGAGCCTGATCCTGGGCGGCGCGATCGGCAACCTCATCGACCGCGTTTACCTCGGCCACGTAATCGATTACATTCAGGTCTGGCTCGGCAGTTACCCCTGGCCGGCCTTTAATATCGCCGACGCCGCAATCAGCGTCGGCGCGATTATGCTGATAGTGAGCAGTTTCGCTGGCGTCGGTAAGACCACCGCCGATTGAATAGATGAGCCTGATTGAACGAAACAGTCGCGTTACCCTGCACTACCGCCTCGGATCAACCGATGACCGGGTGCTCGAAGACAACTTCGACGAGGAACCCTTGACGGTTGACCTGGGCCGCGGTGAAATGGCCGAAGGACTCGAACTGGCGCTGATCGGCCTGCGTCCGGGCGACGAGCAAACCATCGATATCGGGCCCGATCTCGCCTTCGGCCATGTCGACGAAACCCTGTTCCGCGCGCTACCGCGCGCCGAGTTCGATCCTGCTTTCGAACTGGAACCGGGGCTGATCATCGAGTTCGCGACCGAAACCGACGAAACCCTGCCCGGCACGATTATCGACTTCGACGACGAGGTGGTACACATCGACCTGAATCACCCGCTCGCCGGCCAGACGGTTCGCTACAGCGTCAAGATTATCGCGGTTGAAAGCGCCGCCTGCACTCAGATCCTGCATTGATGGAAATCCTGCTCGCCAACCCCCGTGGATTCTGTGCCGGCGTCGATCGTGCGATCGAAATCGTCGAACGCGCGATACAGCTGTTCGGCACGCCGATATACGTTCGCCACGAGGTCGTACACAATCGCTACGTGGTCGACGACCTCAAGCACAAGGGCGCCATATTCGTCGACGAGCTGGACCAGATTCCGGACGACAGCCACGTGATCTTCAGCGCTCATGGCGTTTCCAGGGCGGTACAACGCGAAGCCGAGCGCCGTGGGCTCAAGGTTTTCGACGCCACCTGTCCGCTGGTGACGAAAGTACACATGGAAGTCAGCCGCTACAGTCGCAAGGGCATCGAAACCATCCTGATCGGCCACCGCGGGCATCCCGAGGTCGAGGGCACCATGGGCCAGTACGACCACTCCGGCGGCGGCGATATATACCTGGTCGAATCCGCCGACGATGTGCGCAAGCTGACGGTGCGCAATCCGGCCGAGCTGCGTTACGTCACCCAGACCACCTTGTCGAAGGACGATACCGCGATCGTGATCGACAGCCTGTACCAGACCTTCCCCGAGATCCAGGGCCCGAAGAAAGAAGATATTTGCTACGCGACGCAAAATCGCCAGGATGCGGTCAAGCAACTCGCCGAGCGTTGCGACCTGATCCTCGTGGTAGGATCCAGCAACAGTTCGAACTCGAACCGGCTGCGTGAAATCGCCGAGAACAAGCAGATCGAGGGCCACCTGATCGACAGCGAGGACGATATCAGGAGCGAATGGCTGCAAAACAAGACCTGCATCGGCGTAACAGCGGGCGCGTCGGCGCCGGAACAGCTGGTGCAGAATGTCGTTGCCCACCTGCAGCGCCACGGCGCCGGCAGCGCGTCGTCGCTCGGTTTTACCGAGGACGTTATTTTCCCGCTGCCGAAGCCGTTACGGGATACCGCTGGCTGATGCGGGTTGAAATAAGGCCGCCTGGACAAAACCCTGGGAACATTTACCTGTCATAAGATTACCTTCAATCCGAAACCCGGTTCCAGGTGAAGCGATGAGATACGTTAACAAAACAATGCTTGCGCTCTCGGTTCTGCTGCTAACCGGCTGCGGCTTCATCGACCTGGCCTACAACAACGCGGCTTCGTTCGTCGCCAGCGAGTTCGACGACGCCTTCGATCTGAGCCAGGCGCAAAAAGACCTGCTGGACGCGCGGTTGCAACAATTCTTTTCCTGGCATCGCACGCAGGAGCTGGCTCGCTACCGGCAATTGCTCGACCAGGCCGCGCTGGCGGCAGCCGACGGTATCAGCGCCAGCGAGGTTATCGCGCTCAACCAGGACATCCGGCTCGCCTGGCAGCGCTCGCTCGAAAAGGCTATCGATAGCCTCGGCGATCTCGCCGTGACCCTGACCCCGGATCAAATCGAACAATACCAGGTCTACCAACACGAGAACTCGAAAGATTTCGAGGACTACCTGGAGATGTCGCAACAGCAGCGCGACGTTTACCGGGTGAAACGCAATTTCGATCGCCTCGAAGACTGGTTCGGCGACTTCGATGATTACCTCGCGCAAAAGGTCAACGCGAGGCTGGAAAGCTTGCCGGATCTCTACGAATCCAGGCTCAGGTACCGCGAGGCGCGCCACCAGGCGCTCATCGCCGCGCTGCAAAACGCGCCCGACGGCGGCATCAGCACGCAGCGGCTCAAGGCGATACTGATGGATCCCTCCACCGACTACGCGCGCGCTTTCGAACCGGCGCGCAGCGCCTACTGGCAGGCCTACGCGGAAGCCCTCGAAGACATCAGCTCCTGGGTCACCGACGCGCATCGGCAACACGTCGTCGCGCGCCTGCAAAATTACGCTCGCGTCGTCGCGCGCCTGAGTGCGGATAGCTAGCGCATGCCAGCGCCGGGATCCTGCTCGACGATAACGGCAGGCTCCCGCGTTTGCATGGCCTGCAGCCCCGGCGCACAATGACCGTGTTTCCCGGGTAATCGCCACGGGGCAGAACCGGAAAACCCATGCGACGCAAGATCTCGGGTCAGAAAGTAGAACAGAGTTCGTCCTTCAGGTCCGCCAGAGACAAGGCCCTCGATTACGCCAGGAATCCAAAAAAACTGTTTGCGCTGCTCGACCGGGCAACTCGAAAAGCGGTGGCCGCGAAAGTCCCGCTGGCCGAAATCCGCGAGTCGCTGCAAGCGAGCATCAGACTGCTGCGCGCCTATGCAAACGGTCAATACCGCGACATACCCTGGGAAAGCCTGGTGTCGATAATCGCGGCAATCGTTTACTTCGTCATGCCGCTGGACCTGATCCCGGACTTCATTCTCGCCTTCGGCTTGATCGACGACGCGGCGCTGCTGGGGTGGATACTGTCGTCGGTAAAAAAGGATATCGATCGCTTCGCTGAATGGGAAAAAACCAGCACCAACGAAGCCCCGGATCAAACGGAGGAGTAACACCTCTTATAAGCCGCAGCTGGCGCCGGGATCAACGATCGAGACCGACGCCTCTGAAACGCGAACGCACGATGAAAAAGGCCGCGATATCGAGCAATGGCCGCGGCGGCAGCCAGGCGCCCGGGGCACAGGCCAGGCAGTCGCTCACCGTTGGCGAGTCCTCGCCGCTGGCATAGTCCGCGATGGCGGTGCCGAAAGCGGTCCCGCGACTGACGCCGGAACCGTTATAACCG
>JAOTUD010000253.1 GCA_029864065.1 Gammaproteobacteria bacterium
CGGACTGATTCCATTCGTCGTCCCGGCGCTGCTGATTGCTGCCGGCGCGGAATATTCGCAGTTGTCACTGCAGCTCGCCGCGGCCTATGCTTTCGGCATCATCAGCTTCCTGATCGGGAGCTGGTGGGGAATGGCGTTATCGACCGGATCACGCGGCTTGTTCGTTTTGAGCTATCTTTTGTTCCTGGTCGGCTTTTTCGCGTACCTTTTCGCACCGCACTGGTGGCCCCTGGCCGCGGCCCTGCTATTGATCACGATACTGGTCGCGGAGCGTAACGGTTCGCTCTTCCCGGCCTTCCCCGATCGCTACCGCGGCATGTGCACCACGCTTACGCTGGTCGCAGGCGCCTCGATGCTGGCGCTGCAATTTACCGGGTAGTACCGCTAAACGCAGGTGATCCAATCACCCGGCCGGCCCGTAATATTTGCTGTGTACAACGAATCCCCCGACACCATGAAACCAGTTTCCACGATACATGCGCCAGGCAAACTGGCGCGCATCAGCGAAGCACGCATCAACATCAGCAACCTGCGGCTGCGCACCTACATCGGCTTCAATCCCGAGGAAAAGACGAAGCAGCAGGATGTGATCGTCAACGCAGAAATGCGCTACCGCGCAGATCCTGCCTTTGCCAGCGACGACGAGGCCGATGCGCTCAACTACAAGAGCATCACCAAGCGCATGATCGAGCATATCGAATGCGGACGTTTTCAGCTGCTCGAAAAGCTGACCGCCGACCTGCTCGCGATCGCATCCGAGCCGGAGCAGGTCAGCTTCGCGGAGGTGCGTGTCGACAAACCGCACGCGCTGCGCTTCGCCGACTCGGTGTCGGTCACCCTGAGCGCTCGTCGTGACTAAGGACAGTAACATGACCGATGTCGTTTCCCCTGTCGTTATCACCGGCGGCGCCCAGCGGCTCGGGCTCGCGGTGGCGCTCGCATTGAAAGCCGAAAATTACCCTGTCGTCATCAGCTATCGCAAGTTACGCCCGCTGCTCGAACAACTCGAGCAAAAGGGCATTATTACGATCCAGGCCGACTTTTCGACCAGCGACGGGGCGCTGCTGTTTGCAAAACAACTGCGCGCTCGCTACCGCTCGCTCAGGGCCATTATCCATAATGCGTCGGAGTGGATGCAGGAAGGCGACGACCAGCCCGACGCGGTCGTCATGGAGCGCATGCTGAACGTCCACGTGACCGCACCTTACCTGCTCAACCAGGAATGCGGCGACCTGCTGCGCCGCCACGGCGAGCTGCGCGGGCATGCCGACATTATTCACATGAGCGATTACGTCGCCGGCACCGGCAGCAAGAAACACATTGCCTACGCGGCCAGCAAGGCGGCCCTCGACAACCTGACGCTGTCGTTTGCAAGCAAGTACGCGCCGCTGGTCAAGGTCAACAGCATTGCGCCCGCGCTGCTGATGTTCAACCAGGAAGATGACGCGGCTTACCGCGAAAAGGCGCTTAAAAAATCGCTGCTCGGCATCGCGCCCGGCGAAACGGAAGGCGTTAACGCGATTCGCTACATCCTGGAAAGCCGTTACCTCACCGGCAAGACCATCGGACTCGATGGCGGTCGTCACCTCGCCCAGGCCAGCTAACTACGGATTTCACAGAGTAATCTTCGAAGGATCAACCAAAGGAATAAAAACCATGCAAAACAACCTTGCCCGATCAGCGACAGAATTCCCTTCTCCATTTTCGAAAGAGGCGGACCTGGTGCGTCACGCCCTGTTCGAGCGCGGGCTGGAAACCCCGCTGTTGCCACATCAGTACGAGCGCGACGAGAAATATCAACGCATCAAGAATTCTTTCACCGACATCGCCAAAACGCTGGGGCTGGACCTAAATGACGACAGCCTCTGCGAAACCCCGCATCGCATCGCCAGGATGTACGTCGACGAAATGTTTTGCGGTCTCGACTACTTCAATTTCCCCAAGATAACCCTCATCGACAACAAGATGGGCGTCGAGGAAATGGTCAAGATCAGCGAAATCAGCCTCACCAGCACCTGCGAGCACCACTTCGTGACGATCGACGGCACCGCCAAGGTAGCCTATATCCCGAAGGACAAGATCATTGGCCTGTCCAAGATCAACCGCATCGTGCGCTTCTTCGCGCAGCGCCCGCAGGTCCAGGAAAGGCTCACCCAGCAGGTGCTGGTCGCGCTGCAGGCACTGCTCGAAACCGACGACGTGGCGGTAACCATCGACGCGACCCATTACTGCGTCAAGGCGCGCGGCGTCATGGATTCGAATTCGCGCACTCAGACAACGGCGCTCGGCGGTATTTTCAAGGCCAGACACAAGACCCGCGCCGAGTTCCTCGCCTGATCCACGATGAAATCCAGCACCATCGATCCGCAGGAAGTCGCCTACTACGAACGACTGGCCGAGCAATGGTGGGACCGGCAGGGCAAGTTCTGGCCGTTGCACCGGCTTAACGAGCTGCGCGTCGAGTACCTGAAGCGCAGCATCTGCGAGCACTTCGGCCGGAATCCCGACGGCGCCATGCCGCTGGCCGATATCGATATCGTCGATATCGGTTGCGGCGGCGGCATCCTGTCGGAATCGATGGCCGCGCTCGGCGCGCGCGTCCTCGGCATCGACGTGGTCGAGAAAAACATCAACGTCGCGCGCCAGCACGGCCTCAACAGGGATCTCGCGCTGGAATACCGGCACGTTACCGTCGAAGACCTCGCCGACAGCGGCAAGCGCTTCGACGTGGTGCTCAATATGGAGGTCGTCGAGCACGTGCAGGATCTTCCGCTGTTCATGTCTGCCTGTAATCGGCTGGTGGCGGGCCAGGGCATGATGTTCATCGCGACGATCAATCGTAATCCCGTCGCCTGGCTGATCGCGATCTTCGGCGCCGAGTTTGTCCTCGGCTGGCTGCCGCGGGGAACCCACTCGTACCGCAAGCTCGTCAAACCCGGTGAACTGAAGCAGCTGCTCGAGCTCGGCAATCTGCGCGTAACAGAATCTGCCGGGGTGCGCATCAACCCGGTCAGCAAGCGATTTAGCCTGAGCGAGCGCCTGACGGTCAACTACATGCTGACCGCGACCCGTGCCGATAGCGACTGAACTGAAAACGCGCGGCCGGCCAGCCATCCGGTGCGATTCAACTACTCGACAATCATCGTCATCTGCCTGTTCGCCGCGGGCGTGAATAACGTCGCCGCCAGGCCGGCATTACTCGAGCCCTTCACCTGGGAAAATCGCCTGTTGCTAATTTTTGCGCCGCGCCACGACGACCCGCGCTTGCAGCGACAAAATGATATTCTAGATGATCTTAAACCCGGGCTCGTCGACCGCGACCTCGTCGTGATCCGGCTGACACCCGTCACGGCCGTGACCGTCGACCGTGTTCCCGTCGCCGATGCCACCCCGGCGTACTTTTATCACGAGTTTGCCGTGTCGTATTATGCCTTTGCCGTGTTGCTGATCGGCAAGGATGGAAGCGTTAAACTCACAGCTGCGGCGCCGGTCGAAGCCGCGTCAGTTTTCGATTTAATCGACGCCATGCCCATGCGACAATGGGAGATGCAGAACAAAGGCGCTTTCAACAACCAGGATTAAGCATACCCTCATGACCCGGCCACACCGTCCCACGCTCGCTCCCGAAGACGACCTTACCGCGGCGGCAGACGTGGACATCAGCCGCGCCATCGCCCCGTTACATGAGCAACGCTACCGCTCGCCCATCATCCGGCCGTCACAAGCGACCGACGTCGCCGCGCTAATCGATACCAGCTTCCCCGCGGGCGGCGACACGCTCGAGCAACTGGTCGCACAGGTAACCAACGCGACAGACCGTTACCCGCGTCGCAACACCCACCCGGGATTCTTCGGCTGGATCGCGCCGTCCGGGTTACCGAGCGACCCGCTCGCCCACGCGATGGTCAGCGTACTGAACGAGAACGTCGGCGGCTACTGGTCGTCGCCGGTCGGCACCACGATCGAAAAGACCGTGATTCGCTGGCTCGCCGACCTGGTAAAATTTCCGCAGCAGTCCGAGGGCGTGCTGCTCAGCGGCGGTTCCATGGCGAACATGTCGGGGCTTGCGGCGGCCCTGGCGAAGCGCTGTGGGCCCGGTTACCGCGAGCAGGGACTGGCCGCATTCAGCGAGTCCTCGAAACCGATTATCGTTTGCTCCGAGGCCGCGCATTTCTCGATTCGGCGCGCCGCGGTCATGCTCGGTATCGGCACCGACAATATTATCGCGGTTGACACGGACGACCAGTTCCGCATGCGCGTCGACCGACTGGCCGAAATCCTGCAGCGTCATCGCAATGTCGTTTGCGTCGTCGCCTCGGCGGGCACCACCAACACCGGCGCCATCGATCCGCTCGAGCAGATTGCCGGGCTTTGCGCCAGCCACGACACCTGGCTGCACGTCGATGCCGCCTACGGCGGCGGCGGCCTGATGTCGGACGAGTTGCAACCGCGCTATCGCGGTATCGAGCATGCCGACTCGATCGTCATGGATTTGCACAAGTGGTTCTTCCAGTCGCTCGACGGCAGCCTGCTGCTGTACCGCGACGCGACCTGGGCGCGCCAGTTATTCTTCGAGGCCCCCGATTACCTGCGCTCAAGCGAAGCGACATCTGCGGAGCAGTACATGTTTTTCCATATCGCGCCGGAGCTGTCGCGCCGCTTTCGCGCGCTGCCGTTCTATATCGCGATGCGCTGCTACGGCATTCCGCGGCTGGGCCGCAACGCGTTGCACAACGTGCAATGCGCAGAATACCTCGCCGACCTGATCCGCCAGCAGGACGAACTCGAAATGATCGTCGCGCCGCAGCTGTCGATACTGTGTTTCCGCTTCAGGCCGGCAGGCTTTGATGATGACGAGATCGACCGCATCAACAGCGAAATTCGCGACCGAATCCAGCTGGAAGGAGATTACCTGATGTCGGCGACCCTGGTCCGCGGCCGGCCGGTGCTGCGGGTTTGCATCATGAACCACGCCACCCGCGCCGAGCATGTCGAGGGATTACTGGACAGCGTCTTGCGTATCGGCAAATCCCTGCGGTGAAAGCGATTGGCGATCGAGCCACTGATGCAAGCACGGCAATCGTTCCGTGTAAATTGAACAAAGGTTAAACATTCTGCTCATTCAATAAACAGGCGCCGGCAAGTTTTGGGTCAGATCAAGAATTGTCTTCAGTGATGGATTTTTCTTCTGACCAAAAACTCTTAGTCTCAGGATGCCAGTACCAGCGCCGTCTGTCGGAAAAACGGACGCCTGTAATTCGTCATCAAACGGCAAAAAACGAC
>JAOTUD010000254.1 GCA_029864065.1 Gammaproteobacteria bacterium
CGATGTCGCCGGATTCGGTCAGCTCGGCCCAGTTCGCCAGCGCGCCGAAAACCGACGCCATTGCGCGACTCTTGAAACGATCCTCGGCGCGGTATTTGCGCAGTCGAAACGGGCAGCAGTAGTTGCTGCGCCCTTTCAGCAGCGCGACTTTCCTGCTGCTGACGATCGCCTTGCGGATCAGCGGGATATCCTTGTGGAACAACTGGTCCTGCAGGTTGCGGGTACCGGTCGAGATCACGACCTTCGCGTCGCTCAGAAATGCCGGCACCAGGTAGGCGAAAGACTTGCCGATACCGGTGCTCGCTTCGACGATACGGGATTCGCCGAGCGCGATCGCCTCGTCGATCAGCGTCGCCATGCCGAGCTGGCTCGCACGGGGCTCGAAATCGGCGATATGCTCGCCGATGATGCCATCGCGGCCGAGCACCGCCTCCACGTCGAGTTCCGCTGCGAGCCGCGCCATCGTCAACCCTGCTGACACTTTTGCCTGAGCTGCCGGTTGACGCGATCGAGCCTGTCGTCGCTGTCGCTGTAGCTGAAAGAGCGTTCGACCATTTCGACGCAACGCCGCAAATCGCCGCTGCGCCAGTAAACCTCGGCAAGATAATGCCAGCTGTGCGGGTTCCGTGGATCGATTTTTATCGCGCGCTGCAGGTAGTCGATCGCCTGCTGGTAGGCATCGCGCTGCAGCGCCTCGCTGGCGCTGCGCTGCAGTTCGGCCACCGCGCCCTGCCCTGGCTGATTCGGCCGCACAGGCAATTGGTACTGGTTGGGTTTAGGCTCGAGGGCACAGGACGAGATCAACAGTAGCAGGACGGCCAGGCCGGGAAATCGAATCAGGGGCATGCAGATCTGAAGCCGGGCACTCGCCCTTTTGGAAAGGGTAACAATACACCATTTGTGCAGGATTGTCGGACTAATCCGCCATCCTTCGGGTTTATCGGGCGCCATACCAGGCTGTCGTCCCGGCTCAGTTTGAAGGATTCGATCCCCTGCAGCTCCATGATGTCCGCCCATACCCGCAGCGCGCCGGACGAACCCGTCAGGTTGACAGGCTGGTTGTCATCGCGGCCGAGCCAGACCACGTTCAACAGGCGCCTGGTGAATCCGGCGAACCACGAGTCGCGCGCCTCGTTGGTGGTTCCGGTCTTGCCGGCAAGCGTCAGGCCGGGGAAGCGCTGTGCCAGGTAACTCGCGGTTCCGGACTCGCTGACGCCGATCATCGCGCGCTGTACCTGGATGATGCGCGCCTGGTCGAACAGCTTGTAGGATTCCAGCGGCACCTGCTCCAGCACCCGGTGCTGCTGATCGCTGACGCGGCGCAGCGTCGTCAGCGGCGCGAAGTAACCATTGTTGGCGATCACCTGGAACATCTGCGCTACCTCGTAGGCCGACATCGCGCTGGTGCCGAGCAATATCGATGGATACACGACGTCGTGCTTGAGCAGTTTTATCTGCGCCAGGTTCTGCGCCAGCGCCTCGAGACCCGCGGCGGTGCCGAGGTTCACGAATGGCAGGTTATAGGAATGGATAAACGCCTGGTACAGGCTCATCTCGCCATGCAGTTCGCGATCGTAGTTGCGCGGCTCCCAGATTTTGCCGTCCGATTGGCGAATTCGAATCGGCTTGTCCCTGACCCTGCTGGCAAGCGTCAGGTCGCCCTGCAGCAAGCTGTACAGGAGCAAAGGTTTGATCAGCGAACCGATCGGGCGCTGCGCCATCAGCGCACGGTTGTAGCCGGGATAATCGCTGGCGCGATCGCTGACCAGCGCCAGAATATCGCCGTTCAGGTAGTCGGCGATGACCACGGCCACCTGCAGATCGGGTTGATCGAAGCGCCGCAGGCCTCGCGCCAGGCCGAGCTCGAGGTTGCGCTGCACCAGCGGATCGAAAGCGGTGAATACGCGCAGACCCCGGCGCGACAGCTCCGCCGCCGAGTAACTCGCCGGCAGCTGGCGCTTGACCAGGTCCAGGTAAGCCGGAAACGGGTTCACGCCCGGCAGCTGGTCGACGGTGCCGAGCGGGGCCGCGGCTGCCGTGGCGAACTCGTGCGCCTCCAGCAATCCCTGATCCAGCATAATCTTGAGCACGAGGTTGCGGCGCGACAGGGCCGCTTCGGGATGGGTGAAAGGATTGTAGCGCGACGGTCCGTTCACCATGCCGACCAGCAACGCGACGTGTTGCGCCTCGAGGTGATCGATGCTGCGCCGGAACAGCATGCGGCTGGCGCGGGCGAATCCGTGAATCGCGATACGATTCTGCTGCAGCAGGAATACCTCGTTGATATAGGCGGTAATGATCGCCTGTTTGCTGAAACGCAATTCCAGCAGTAACGCCATGAAGGCTTCGTTGATCTTGCGTAGTAGCGATCGCTGCGGCGTCAGAAACATGTTCTTGGCCAGCTGTTGCGTCAGCGTGCTACCGCCCTGCACGGTTTTGCCGGCCTCGATGTTGGCCAGCAATGCGCGCATGATAGCCCTCGGGCTGAGCCCGTAATGGTCGTAAAACCCGCGGTCTTCGACCGCGATCAGCGTATCCACGAGGTGCCCCGGAATTTCGTCCTCGGCGAGCAGCAGGCGGTCCTCGCCGTTGTCGGGGTAATAACTGCCGATCATTACCGGCGGCAGTCGAAACAGGGTCAGCTCGCCGCCGCCCGACGCATCGGTTAGTGCGGCAACGCGACCCTGCTCGAAAAAAACCTGCAGCCGGTGCGCCGGTTGCAGGCTGCCGTCAAAATCGAATTCGCGCGCATGCAGCTCGATGGAAGCACCCAGCCTGCGGTACTGGCCCACCGCGGGCTCGCCCTCGACGCGCAGGTAACTCGATAATTCGAGCTCGTACTCGAGCTGTTCGCGCGTTAGTGCCAGGCCGGGATAAAGCTCCAGCGCCCTGGCATAGACGCGCGACGGCAGCGCCCAGGTATCGCCGTCGAAACGGGTATCGATCAAATGATTCAGATAAAACAGGTACAGCGCGAAGCCGACGCACAGCACCAGCAGTGCGTAACCCAGGTATCCTGACTTCGGGCGCGTTCCGGAGGCGGAAGCTCTTCTGTGTTTCGGCTTACGCGGCATTACGGCGCGGCTTCGGCCCCGCGACTAGTCTGCTTCCCGTTTTGCCCTGACCGCCGCGGCGAGTTCACGCAGCAGGATTTCCGAATCGTCCCAACCGATACAGGCGTCGGTGATGCTCTGGCCGTAGGTCAGTTCGGCGCCTTCCCGGTAATCCTGGCGACCCTCGACCAGCTGCGACTCGATCATGACGCCGAAAATATTATCCTGGCCGGTTTTAATCTGGTGGATGATGTCACGGCAAACCTCGACCTGCTTGTGGAACTGCTTCTGGCTGTTGGCGTGGCTGCAATCGATCATCAGGCGCGGATTGAGTCCCGACGCCTCGAGTTTCTCGGTAACGTCGGCGACGCTGACCCGGTCATAGTTGGGGCGATCGCTGCCGCCGCGCAGAATGACGTGGGTGTATTCATTGCCGGCGGTGGTGAAGATCGCCGAGTGTCCCTGCAGCGTAATCGAAATGAAATGATGCGTGCCCTGCGCGGCGCGCATCGCGTCGATGGCAACCTGGACGCCGCCGTCGGTGCCGTTCTTGAACCCTACCGGGCACGACAGCCCGGATGCCAGCTCGCGGTGCCCCTGGCTTTCGGTGGTGCGCGCGCCGATGGCTCCCCAGCTGACCAGGTCGGAAATATACTGCGGGCTGATCAGATCGAGGTACTCGTGACCCGCGGGCACCCCTTTCTCGGCGAGATCGAGGAGCAATTCGCGCGCCTTGCGCACGCCCTTGTTGATATGGAAACTGCCGTCCAGGTCGGGGTCGTTGATCAACCCTTTCCAGCCGACGGTGGTGCGCGGCTTCTCGAAATAAACCCGCATGATGATAATCAGATCGTTGGCGAGTTCGTCGCTCAGTTTTTTCAATCGGTCCGCGTATTCGAGAGCCGCCGCGGTGTCATGAATCGAGCAGGGTCCGATGATAACGACGAGACGGTCGTCCTTGCCGTCGAGGACGTCGTAAATCTGCTGGCGCGCGGTGGTCACCGTATCGGCAGCCTTTTCGCTCAGCGGTAATTCCTGCATCAACGATTCGGGGGTCTGTATTTCCTTGGTGCCGGTAATGCGCAGGTCTTTGGTCTGGTGCATGGTCATTTGAATTGCTTTCCGGGGCGGGTATCTGTTTGAAAAAAGGCGATATTCTTAACTATCGTTGGTTCAATTACCAGCGTTAAATGTTTCCAGCAGCGCGCGCGTCTGCCCGCTCTCGAGGCGGGGTCCGAACTGCGTGACTATCTTGGCCGACGCCATCGATGCCAGATCCCCCGACTTTTGAAAACTCATGCCCCGGGACAGACCGTACAGAAACGCGCCAGCAAACATGTCGCCGGCGCCGAGCGTATCCACCGCCTTGACTCTAACGGGATCGATCTCGACCAGGTCTACCCCGTCGAACAACAGCGCGCCATCTTTGCCGCGGGTAATGGCGAAGCTGCGCGAAATTTTCTTGAACAAGGCGATGGCCGTGTCGAGGTTATCGCTACCGGCCAGTTCCATTGCCTCGTCCTCGTTGGCAAACAGCAGGTCGACGCGGTCTCCTATCATGGCCTCCATGGATTCGCGGAAAAACCTGACCATGTTGGGATCGGACAGCGTCAGCGAGGTCTTGATGCCCCGGTTTTCGGCGATGCACCGCGCCTCGATCGCCGCGTCGCGGGTATTCTCGGCGCTGGACAGGTAACCTTCGATGTAAACGTACCGCGAGTGCCTGATGGCCTCCTTGTCGATATCGTCGGCATCGAGTTCGGCACTGACGCCGAGAAAGGTATTCATCGTACGATCGGCGTCGGGCGTCACAAAAACCAGGCATTTACCGGTTACCCCGCTCGGCAGGGGCTTGAAATCGAGGTTCGAGTGAACCCCGGACTGGTGCAGGTCGCGGGCGAAGACCTGCCCGGTCATATCGCTGGATACGCGGCAGTCCAGGTGGGTGCTGGCGCCCATCTGCGCAAGCGCGATGATGGTATTGGCGGCCGAACCGCCGCAGGTCATGCTTTCGTGCGACTCACCGAGCTGGGCGATCAGGCTATTCTGATGCTGTTCGTCGATCAGCGTGGTGACACCCTTGTCGATGCCGAGCTCGACGAGCTTGTGCGGATCGACATGATACTCGATATCGACCAGCGCGTTGCCGATCGCGTAAACATCAAATTTCTTCATAAACGTCCTTCTATCAGTGGTTTATTCGGTGCATTTTAACCGCAATGTCAG
>JAOTUD010000255.1 GCA_029864065.1 Gammaproteobacteria bacterium
TTGGTGTTATATCCGGTTTCGCAGGGCACCAGGCTGATGCGCGCGCCTTTGATACCGCCGTCGCGCTCGTTGAGCATGCTGAGGTAATCCCCGTAGCCGTTGGCAAACGGGATGCCGTTCGGCGCGTAGGGGCCGGTTCGATAATCGAGGGTCGGCATGACCAGCTCGTAGGCGCTGGCGATACCGGGCATCAGTGGCACCGCCAGTAGCGCGGCAACCATTGTTCTGGTTAGTTTTTTCATTTCGGGTACTTCCTCCGGTTGTTTGTTGTATCGACATTCTAAGCGACACGCCTATGATCAATCCACCCGTTAATAGGGGAAAGGCCACAGACGCAGCTTTTCCTTGGCGATCCGCCACAGGCGTGCGAGCCCGTGCGGTTCGACAATCAGGAATCCAATGATCATCACGCCGACGATAATGAATTCGAAATGCTTGGCCAGCGAGGTATCGGTGCCGAGGCCGTCGACCATGATATTTTTCAACAGGATCGGCATGATCACCAGGAACGCGGCCCCCAGGAACGAGCCGAGCACCGAGCCCAGCCCCCCGATGATGATCATGAACAGGACCAGGAAAGACTGATTGATATCGAAGGCTTCGGTCGGTTCCGCCGATCCCAGCCAGACGGCGAAGTACAGGGCGCCCGCCATACCGACGTAGAAGGACGACACCGCGAACGCGGACAGCTTGGCGATCAGCGGGCGCACGCCGATCAGTTCGGCGGCGATGTCCATGTCGCGGATCGCCATCCAGTTGCGGCCGATGCGGCCGCGCGCAATATTCTTCGCCGCCAGCGCGAACACCGCGACGATCGCGGCGACCAGGTAGTACTTGGCAATCGGGTTCGCATGGGGGCCGGTTACGATGACGCCGAATATCGTCATCGGCGGCGCGTTGATCATGCCCGACGCGCTGTAATTGAAAAACCAGCCGACCTTGTTGAACATCCAGATCAGGAAGAACTGCGCCGCGAGCGTCGCCACGGCCAGGTAAAAGCCCTTGATGCGCAGCGACGGCAGGCCGAACAGCGTGCCGACCGCGGCGGTGACCAGGCCCGACAGCAACACCAGCGGGATGAATCCGAGTTCCGGGATGGCGACCATCATCTTGTAAACCGAGAACGCGCCCACCGCCATGAAGGCGCCGGTGCCGAGCGACAGCTGGCCGCAGTAGCCGGTCAGGATGTTCAGGCCCAGCGCTGCCAGCGAGTAAATCAGGAACGGTAGCAGGATGGCGTTGAGCCAGTACTCGTTCAACATGGCAGGTACGACAGCGAAGGTGACGATCAGTATGCCGAATATGACGTAGCGGTCCTGCGCGATCGGAAACAGCGCCTGGTCATCCTGGTAGTTCGCCTTGAACTGGCCTGTTTCTCGGTAAATCATGTCGTCAAACCCGTTCTATTATTTTTTCGCCGAACAGCCCCTGCGGGCGGAACAGCAGAAACGCCAGCGCCAGCATATAGGCGAACCAGTTTTCGATCGCGCCGCCGACGAACGGTCCCAGGTAAACCTCGGCGACCTTTTCGCCGACGCCGATAATCATGCCGCCGATAATCGCGCCGGGCACCGACGTAAAACCGCCGAGAATCAATACCGGAAGCGCCTTCAGCGCAATCAGCGACAGCGAAAACTGCACCCCCGACTTGGAACCCCACATGATGCCGGCGACCAGCGCGACGATGCCGGCTACCGACCAGACGATAACCCAGATGGTATTCAGCGAGATACCGACCGACAGCGCGGCCTGGTGATCGTCGGCGACCGCGCGCAACGCCCGGCCGATGCGCGTTTTCTGGAAGAATACGGCCAGGAACGCCACCATTATCCCGGCGGTGATGGCGGCGAAAATTTCGAGCTTCTCGATGTAGATGTCGAAGTTGTCCAGCATCCAGTCCGAGGCCCCCTGCGGAATGCCGAGATCGAGCACCTTGACATCGGAACCCCACAGGATATCGCCCATGCCCTCAAGCACGTAGGCGAGCCCGATGGTGGCCATGAACAGGATAATCGGCTCCTGGTTAACGAGGTGACGCAACATGATTCTTTCGATCAGCCAGGCGAGAAGAATCATGACCGCGATGGTACCGATAATCGCAAGCCAGATCGGGAAGCCGAATTTTTACATCAGGCCGACCAGCGTCAGCGCGGCGAACAATGCCATGACGCCCTGCGCGAAGTTGAATATGCCGGACGCCTTGAAGATCAGCACGAAGCCGAGCGCCACCAGCGAATACATGACGCCGGCCATCAGGCCGCTCAGGGTTACTTCGATAAAGAACAGCATCAGGTGTTCGCCTCGCAAGTGTACGCTCGAATGAAGTCATCCCCGCGCAAGTGACACCGATAGGTGTCATCCCCGCGTAAGCGGGGACCTTGAACGGATAGCGCGGAACATTTCACAAGATCCTCGCTGACGCGGGGACAACATTCGATTATCAATGCGTTATTCATGTGGAACACCGAGATAAGCGTCGATAACTTTCTGGTTGGCGCGCACCTTGTCGGGTACGTCGTCGGCCAGCTGCTTGCCATAGTCGAGCACCAGCACGCGGTCCGACAGGTCCATGACCACGCCCATGTCGTGCTCGATCAGCGCGATGGTGGTGCCGAACTCGGAGTTGACGTCGAGCACGAAGCGGCACATGTCTTCTTTTTCTTCGCTGTTCATGCCCGCCATCGGTTCGTCGAGCAGCAGTAGTTCCGGTTCCGCTGCCAGGGCGCGTCCGAGTTCGACGCGTTTTTGCAGACCGTAAGGCAGCTTGCCGACCGGTTTCTTGCGGATCGCCTGGATGTCGAGAAAATCGATGATCTTTTCCGCCGCTTCGCGATTTTCGAGTTCCTCGGCGCGCGCCGGACCGATATGCAGCGCCTGCCAGAACAGGTTGGTTTTCATTTTCAGGTTGCGCCCGGTCATGATGTTGTCGAGCGTCGACATGCCCTTGAACAGCGCGATGTTCTGGAAGGTGCGCGCAATGCCCTGGCTCGCCGCCACCTGCGGCGCCATTTGCCTGCGGGTTGCGCCCTTGAAGGTAATCGAGCCCTGCTGGGGGTGGTAGAAGCCGTTGATGACATTCAGCATCGAACTCTTGCCGGCGCCGTTGGGGCCGATGATCGAGCGGATTTCGCCGCGCCTGATATCGAAGCTGATATTGTCGAGGACTTTCATCACGCCGAACGACAGGCTGATATTTTCAACCGCGAGGATGACTTCCGCGAGTCCGGATTCGCTCACGCCGCGGCTTCCCGGGGCAGGATTGTGGCCGGGTACACCTCGGCGTCCCATATCTGCACGTCGGCGGCAAGGGTGCCGGTGCGCCCGTCTTCAAAGGTGACCCGGGTCTCGATATGGCATTGCTGCTTATCCGAGTAAAGCGCCTCGACGAGGACATCGTATCTTTCGCCGACGTAGTTGCGCCGCACCTTGCGCGTGCGGGTCAGCTCGCCGTCGTCGGCATCGAGTTCCTTGTGCAGGATCAGAAAACGGTGAATCTGCGAATTGGCGAGGCGGCTGTCCTCGGACAGATCCTGGTTGACCTTGTCGACGCATTCCTTGATCAGCTGGTATACGTCTTTGAGGCTGGCGAGATCGATGTATCCCGAATAGGCAAGATTGCGGCGCTCTGCCCAGTTGCCGACCGCGTCGAGGTCAATATTGATGAAAGCGGTGCTGTAGTCGCGCCCGTCGCCATAGACCACCGCTTCCTTGACAAAAGAAAAGAACTTGAGCTTGTTTTCGATGTACTTCGGCGCGAACAGGGTACCGTCGGTGAGCTTGCCGACATCCTTGGCGCGGTCGATGATTTTCAGGTGGCCGTTGTGTTCATCGAAAAATCCCGCATCGCCGGTGTGCACCCAACCGTCCTCGGTCTTGGTGCTCGCGGTCGATTCGGGGTTCTTGTAATAGGAATGGAACACACCGGGGCTGCGGTACATGATTTCACCGTTGTCATCGATCTTGATTTCGACATCGATGGCCGGGGTGCCGACGGTATCGGCGTAAACCTCGCCGTCCGGCTGCACGCAGATGAACACCATGCATTCGGTCTGGCCGTAAAGCTGCTTGATGTTGATGCCCAGCGAGCGGTAAAAGTCGAAAATCTCCGGGCCGATGGCCTCGCCCGCGGTATAGGCGAGCCTCGTGCGCCGCAGTCCGAGGACATCTTTAAGCGGGCCGTAAACCAGGATGTCGCCGAGCCTGTAGAGCAGCGCGTCCTTCAGCGAGACCTTTTCCCGGTTCAGGATCTTGACCCCGACCCGGCGCGCGTGCTCCATGAAATAGTGAAACATCTTGCGTTTGATTTCGGCCGCATCCTCCATGCGAATCATGACCTGGGTCAGCATGTTTTCGTACACCCGGGGTGGCGCGAAGTAATAGGTGGGCCCGATTTCGCGTAAATCGTTGGCGATCGTGGTCGGATTCTCGGGACAACTGACGCAGAAGCCGGCGACGTAGGACTGCGCGTAGGAAAACAGGTTGTCGCCGACCCAGGCCATCGGCAGGTAGGCCAGGACTTCCTCGTTCGAAGTCAGGCCCTCGCGGATGATGCCGTTGCGCGCGGTAATGATGACATTGTCGTTGGTCAGCACCACGCCCTTCGGATTGCCGGTGGTGCCGGAGGTGTAAAGCATGATGGATACATCGCTGCCTTTGCCTAACGCGACTTCCCGATCGTAGAAATCGGGATGATCATGATCGAAAGCGATACCGTCCTGCTGCACTTTCTCGAATTCATGCAGGAAATCATGCTCGTAAAGGCGCAGGCCGCGAGTTTCGTCATAAATGATGTGCTCGACCTTCGGGCAGCGATCGCGCACCTCGAGCATCTTATCGACCTGTTCCTGGTCTTCGACCAGCGCGATCTTGACGTCGGCATTGTCGAGTACATAAGCCATTTCGTCCGCCACCGCGTCCTGGTATAGCGGCACCGGGACCGCGCCGAGCGCCTGCGCCGCGGTCATGCCCCAGTAGAGACGGGGGCGGTTGTCGCCGACAATCGCCAGTTTTTCACCACGCTTCAACCCGAGTCGGGCGAGGCCGCAGGCCAGCGCGCGGATTTCGACGGCCGCTTCGGCCCAGGTCCAGGATTGCCAGATACCGAGATCCTTTTCGCGTATCGCGTCCCGCTCCGGGCGCAACTGCACATGGCTGTGCAACAGCTTGGGAAAGGTGTCGAGGATGTCGTCTTGTTCCGTCGGGTCCATACAGCTAGTAATTTTTATTCTGATCTGGTTGTGAAGCAGGCTATGAAGGTGCTATTACAACGTTT
>JAOTUD010000256.1 GCA_029864065.1 Gammaproteobacteria bacterium
TATCCTTCATTGGGAAACTCTTGAAACCGAATTAGATTAGGCGAATTTCATGAATTCAGGGGAATTCAGTCCGCAGTTAAACAGCAGGTCGAGAATCGTTACTTTATGTTCGAAGTCACCCCATAGCTGAGGGTACTCAGGATAACCGGAATAGTCGAACCATGACAACTCGATGTTCTCTTTTTCGAACACGCTCTCGTCAATGTAGTCTTTGGCCGAAGGGCCCGAAACATAGTAATCGCCGCCTGCCTGTGCGCATAGATTAACGAGTCGTTCGGTTTTACCTTCGACGAGCTCGTATTCCGATGAAAAGCTAATACGTGTCGGAATATCGAGAAACCCACAGATGGCCGCGATAAAACTGCGATTCAGCTGTGATAGCTGCGCGTAATTATTATCTATATATAGCGGCTCGAGCCAGCCTGCAATCTCGTCGAAGTGGCGCGTACGGCCGTAGTTGAGCTGAAGTATCTTCCAGTGTTTCTCGGCCCAGTCCGAGTCAGTGATCATGGTCTCCAGTATCGTCTGGTAATACTTCCCTTTTACCTGCACCGGAACCGTCAGCCATTGCAGTCCCTGGGGTGTTTTGATCTGATTGCGGTTGCGCCAGTCTCGCCGGGTGTACTGCATGTCGTCGTACAGGATGAATTCATCGACCGCGGCGATCAGGTCGAAGTAACCCTTCCACGGGATATAATTGGACTGCAGGATAGCGACTTTTTTCACGTGCGGTTTATTTACGGTCGGAGTTGAACGCCAATCATTGGATCAATTCTGGCATATTGAATTGCGTGACAGTAACACAAAGTTTTTACCTAGACGGTCGACGCGGTAATGATCGATCAGGTGCTGTCGCACCCGCGGGGCATACAGATGCAGATCCGAGCCCGGTCCGCCCCCGCTGATGAACTGGCTTTTTCGGGCAACAAAATGGTCGATGCAATAATGTTCGATCGCATGAATAAGTCGATCCGGTTCGCCGCGTCCGCCCAGTTCCGTGGTAAAGAGTCGATAGTAGGTAGGGTTCGATTTGCCGGATAAAAAACCCATCGTGGTGGATTCCGACATCGGAATCATCGTAGCCTCCGGATCTATGGAGATCAGCGCCATCATGTTTTTAATATCCTCGACCTGGGTGTGGTAAACGTGTATACCGCGAAGTAACGGGTGGTCAACCAGGTGAGTTTCGGGCGCGCGCGTGGAAATTGATCCGGAATAGTTCTGAACCTTGCAGAAGGACAGAATCACCAGCATAGCGAAAACGGTAACGCCAAATGGCAGCCTGGTCGAGACCCGGTTGTAACCTCGCGCATCCGTTGTAACGTGAAGTTCCCATAAAAGGTATCCCCAGAGAATGTAGACCAGCGGGAAGGTCGAAAGCATGCGCGAGTTCCACACGAAAAGGTAGGAATACAGGAGAGAACCCAGTACCGCCGCGCCCAACAGCAGCCTGATCGCGGTAGGCTCGTCATTCTGTCGCAGACTCAGAAAGCGGATCGAATCCCGGGCCAGCAGGAAAATTGCCAAAGAACCAGTGTTCGAGTCTCGGTTCCACAAACATCCCGTTCAGGCTAAAGCGAGACACGATACCCATGTTTTCGACGACGCTGAGCGCGCTCGTATCCCAGTAATAGTCGCCGATGGCCATCAACAGGCTGTCACCCTTGCCGGCTAGAACGTAAGTCAGCCAGCAAAGCCCGATAACGAGTAAAATCGCTCCCGATGCAGCAAGTAAATGTGCAAGCTGCGTTACGGCAAGGCGCAAACGCGATTTGCAGGAGTCGAGTCGAATCAGGGGCGTGAGAACGGACATGGTGCCGATCGAGAGCGAAAGTGAAACGAGACCTGCTTCATATCGGCTGATGAACGCGATTCCAATCACAAGCCCTACCGTGATGATGCGCTTCATTCCGGGGCGTTCCAGGTACCATACCAGGGCTGCGCTGACGGATATCAGGTGAAAAATATAAAAAACCTTGTACCAGGGACCAGGAGCAAAGGCATAAATCACTACCGGCAGCAGATACCATTGCGAAGGGATAACCCTGCGCGAGATATACGTGAGCAGCAGGACGTTTAACAGCAGCAGGCATAGCAGCATGATGCGTTCGGCCAGCACGCCTTCGCCGATTAGTTTAAAAAATCCTGCCAGTAGAAAGTAACTGAAAGGCTGGTATGAAAAGAAATCGGCCATTGGAAAATGGCCGTTCAGAACAGAACTTGCGCCAGCGAGCAAAAAACCCTCGTCGTCGAGGTCTAGGCCGTAGTTAAAGAACAGAAAATAATAAAACAGGGTAGCGAGCATTAACGGGACGACCGGCTTTTGTCGCATCCGCTTGCCGAAACTGGCGAGCCGCTGGCCTTGCGAGTCTAAATTCATTCTCGGTCAGGATTGAATCAATGTGTCAGCCTTCCTTGCCCTAAACACCAGGAAAAGACCAAACCCGAGATTGGCCAGCAGGCTTCCGACATCCAGCGGCCTGATACTTGAACTTTGAATCCGCTCGGCTTCAATGAATTTGAAACCAACCTCTTTCGTAACTGCTGGCGTATCATTCCGAGTACACTCGAAACATTCGATTTCATCGCTGAAGTCCCGTGCCAGGCGTTCAAAAAAATCTTCTGCAATCCCGACATCGAACAAGCTCAGGTAGTATCGATCGCCAATGGTAGAAGTGCTTATCCAGTTCTGGGTGGCGCGTGCGTCTACCAGTCTAAGACTGGATAGAATGATCTTACCTAGCTCATCGTGGCTGCCCTTGCATTCGTAGGGGACCTCGAATGAAAAGCTCGCACGAACTACAGGTGGGCGATGGCCGAGCTTGATAATCTGAGTCGCCTGCATAAACGACAGTCCTATCAGGCTCAGGCCGGTTATCAATACGATTAGGCGAAGCAGGCGCATCAATGGACTCTGTTCAAATATAGGAAAAACCGAGGCGAGGTAATCGCAATTATCGTGACAAGTTGGATGATCAAAGCCGGAAGGATATCGAATAATCCGCCCTGGTAACCCCGCCACAATGCCACACCTACAACCAGTCCGATCGGAACCGCGATACGCTGGCCCACGATTGCAACAGATATCAGGATGATGCAAGAAGCAAGAATCCAGTAAAAGGGTCTCAGCGCGGTCGAGGCAGCGGCTTCTCCATAAAACAAGCTGACGGCCTGCCCGACGGGATCGTATTCGTATAGCGATCGATACAGGAATTCGTTCAGGTTAGGTTCGCCAGACAGGCGGAACTTACGTGCAATAGTCTGCGTGGCAGATGGTAGTTCGGTGCTCAATGAAATCTGTTTTGCCATACTGGCCTGGTACAGCGGAAACATGATGCGTTGAACCATACGACGCTGGCCGGAATGGTCTTCGACCACAGGTTGCTCCGTAACCCGGGCCACGGGGCTATCTGCAGATTCGCTTTTCACATACGAGCGCCTCATCGAAGAATCAGAGACGGCCGTGGCGAAAATCAGGATGACCAGTACCAGGCCGACGAGGCTATGCTCACCGAGGGCGTAAACGTACTTCCGCCAGCGTGCCCGATGACGCCAGCAGCGATGCATGATCTCCAGGGCAAAAAGGCCGACTCCGAACACCAGCAAGGCAATGTACATGGCACGGTAAAAGGTCAACGAGGCTATGGTTACCAGCAGTACAAGCGCAAGGTAGCGTCCGGTACGTGATTTATCGGCAACGAAGAGTTGCAGCAGTATTGGCCAGCACAGGTTTTCGAGAGATGCAAATCTACTCTCGTGGGAAAGCATCATGGTACGATTGACGATCATTGGCCCGTCGAAGCGGTAAAACAGGTGGATCGCGACCAGCAAGATAATGAACAGCATGAAAAGCTGGTAGAGAAAGCTTCGCTGGAAGGTGTATGATGGAATTCGCCAGGCCTGGTAACGATGTCGCGCGTCGCGTGACAGCTGAAAGGTAACCAGGCACAGCAATCCGGCCAAAAGGCCAAGTGCCGTTTCCCAGCCGGCGTTTATCGCGAGCTTCCTGCATTCAGATGGCTCGAGCGCAGACACGTGGCAGGAAATCAGAATATCTCCAAAGGGAGTTATATCAACATTCCATATCGCCAGGGCCAGCGCCAGGGTGGTATATGCAATAGCAAGCAATAAACCTCCGAACACGTAGATCATGTTCGCATCCGTAACTCAGCTTTTCTTGTGCTGAATCCATCTGGATCGGGAAAGGATCTTGGACTTGTCGCAGCGGTGGGCGTATTTTTTTGAAATATCGATTACTTCGGTGATCAGTCCCTCGGCCAGCTTGGTGGGTTGCAGTCCGAGGTCGAGCAGGCACTTGTTGTCTACCGTCAATTCGTTCTCGGCGGCCTCGTTACGCGGGTTCTCGATATTCTGGATCTCCACGCCGGTCAGCTCCGAGACCAGGTTGGCCAGATCTCTGACGCGATGGGTCTCGGTAAGCTGGTTAAAGATCTGGACCGGCGAACCATGGTCGGGAGGGTTTTCCAGTGCGAGCGTGACGCACCTGACGGTATCCTGAATATGGATGAATGCCCGCGTCTGGCCACCGGTGCCGTGCACGGTCAACGGAAAATCGATCGCGGCCTGGATCAGGAACCGGTTGAGTACGGTTCCATAGTCGCCGTCGTAATCGAAGCGATTGATCAGTCGCTCGTCCCGAGAAGTCTCCTCTGTATTGGTGCCCCAGACCACGCCCTGGTGTAAATCGGTAATCCGCACCCTGTCGTTCTTGTTGTAAAAGTAGAACAGCAGCTGGTCCAAAGTCTTGGTCATATGGTAGACGCTGCCCGGATCGGCTGGATGCAGGATGGTCTGCTCTATCTTGTCCCCGCCCGGCAACTTGATTTCGACTTCGAGATAGCCCTCGGGAATAACCGCGCCATAATCCTTGTAACCATAGACTCCCATGGTGCCGAGGTGAACCAAGTGAATATCCAGCCCGGAGTCCACCACCGCGCAAAGCAGGTTGTGAGTGGCGCTGATATTGTTGTCGACCGTGTAACGCTTGTGATTCGGCGATTTCATCGAGTAAGGCGCGGCTCGCTGCTCGGCGAAATGAACGATCCCGTCCGGTTTCGTATCCCTGAGAAGCTGCGCGAAACGATCGTATTCAACTGCGATGTCCAGGCTGATGAACTCGATTTGATTCCCGGACACTTCTTTCCAGGCAGCCAGCCGCGTGGACATGTGGGATATCGGCGTCAGCGATTCGACCTCGAGTTCCACGTCGATCTTACGACGCGAGAGATTGTCGATAATCACGACCTC